>NZ_JAEVHN010000268.1:0-7994 GCF_016803375.1 Micromonospora sp. 4G55 | reverse complement strand
GGCCGCCCCGAGGCGGCCAGCTGCGTCCGCCTCGGCGACCGGGACGACGCGGTGCCGCGCCGGCTGGACCCCCGGGTGCAGCACCCGTTCACCGACTGGCTGGAGGTGCTCACCGACCGGCGCACGCCGCTCGCGGTCTCCCCCGCCACCGCGCCGGCCGGCGTGGCCGGCACCTGCTACGCGGTGGAGACCACCTCCGCCTCGCTCAACCCGGCGCTGGACGTCGGGATCTACTGCTACGAGCCGGACGGGACGCCCACCTACGTCCGGGCCGCCCTCGGCACGCTCACCCTGGCCGCGCCGCCCGGGCCGGCGCCGGCCACCGTGCCGCTGGCCGGGCCGGTGGTGAACGCCGAGCCGCTCGACCTGGAGGCACCCGAGCCGAGCGACAGCGCGGGCGCGGAAACGTCGTGACCCGGCGCGGCGTTACGGGTGTGATTGACCACATTTGCCCCCACCCGCTCCTCCGGGCGAATCGGCCATACGGGACGCTCTTCGCATGGTCGACCTCACCCCGCTGCTCGCCTTCCGCTGGAGTCCCCGGGCCTTCGACCCGGCCGCCGAGCTGACCGGGGAGGAGGCGTCCTCGCTGCTGGAGGCCGCCCGCTGGGCCCCCTCGACGGGCAACGCCCAGCCCTGGCGGTTCGCCCTGGGCCACCGCGACGACGAGACCTGGAAACGAACCCTGGTCAGCCTCCCGGAACCCGACCAGCGCTGGGCCCGGCACGCCGCCGCCCTGGTGGTGGGCGCGCACGCCGGCACCGACCCGGAGCGGGCCGCGTACGACCTGGGGCAGGCGATGGCCCACCTCACCGTGCAGGCCACCGCACTCGGCCTGTACGTGCACCAGCTCACCCGCTTCGACCGCGCCGCGCTCTGCGCCGACCTCGACCTGGCGCCCCCCGTACGCCCGCTGGTGGTGGTGGCGGTGGGCCGACTCGGCGACCCGCTCGACCTGCCCGAGGAGCTGCGCCGGCGAGAGACCGCACTGCGCCGCCGACACCCGCTGCACGCCCTGCTGCTGCGCTGAGCGCAGCGGACGCGGCGGCCGAGCGGGTCACTCTCCCCGGCTGGCCCGGAGCAGCACCGCCGCCACGTCGGTTCCCCGGTAGAGCACGTGCCGCCCCTGCCGGACCCGGGAGACCAGCCCGGCGGCGTGCAGCGCGGCCAGGTGCTGGGAGACGTTCCCCGCCGACATCCCGGTCCGCCGGGCCAGGTCGCTGGTGGTGGCCGCGCTGTCGAGCAGCTGGAGCAGCGCCGCCCGGCCCGACCCGATCACCCGGGCCAGCGGGTCGCCGGGCGCGCCGGGGCCGTCTCCCAGAGGGTGGCCACCGCCCGCACCGGGTACGTCCCGCCGGGCGGCGAGTCCTCCAGCAGGTTCCACAGCACCCGCTGGGGCGTGAAGACCCCCGGGTTCAACGCGATACCGCGACCGCGCAGGTGGAAGTCGAGCCGCCACGGGTCGTCGCTGACCACCCGGTCACCGGCCCAGCGCACGCTGGGGTGCAGCCCGGCGAGGGCCAGCCCGGCACCGCCCTCGGCGAGTTGGCTGCCCCGGTGCGCGATGTCCGCCTCCAGCAGCGCCCGCATCCTCGGCCAGTCCGGGGCGATGGCCACGTCGTGCCAGACCCGCAGCGCGGTGACCAGTGCCGGCAACATGGCCTTCGGGTCGGTACGCAGCGCCTCGCCAAAGGGACCGAGCGGCCGTTTCGGAGTGGTGGCCAGCAGGTCCCGCACCACCACCGCCGGCGGCGTCGCCCTGACCTGCTCGAGGCCCTCCTCGAACTCGACGTCCGGGCCGGGCGGGGGTGGCGTGAGGAAGTCGGGCAGCCAGGCACGCGGGCGAGCCAGCTCCCGCAGGGGGCCCACCGCGACGGCCACCTCCGGGCGTGCGACGAACGTCCGGGCCCGGTCGATCCAGGGCAGGTGCAGGGCGTTGCGGATCGGGTCCCGCAACACCCACAGGCTGGAGACCGTCTCCCACACCGGAGAAACGCCGAACCGCACCCCGGCGACGTCCGCCGTCTCGAACCGCAGCTGCGACATCCTCCACCCCCGTCGAGAATTCGGCCCAGCCTAAAAGGCTCGACCGGTCAGCGGGGGGCACGGTTGGCTCACCGGCCATGGGGACCAGGGACACCATCCGCACCGCCGTCCAGCACGTCGTGCCACCCGCCGGCCTGACCCGCGCCCTCGCCATGCAGGCGATGGTCTTCGCGCTCGGCAGCGGCCTCTTCCAGGCCGGCAGCGCCGTCTTCTTCACCCGGGCGCTCGGGCTCAGCGCCACCCAGGTCGGGCTCGGCCTGTCCATCGCTGCCGGGGTGTCGCTGCTCGGCACCGTGCCGCTCGGCGGGCTCACCGACCGGTACGGCCCGCAGCGGGTCTGGATGGCCGGCGCAGTGCTCGACGCGGCGCTCTTCGCGGCGTACCCGTTCGTGGGCGGTTTCGCCGGATTCCTCGCGGTGGTGGTGGCGCTGGCAGCGGTGGACGCCGCCACCGGGACGGCCCGGCAGGTCTACTCGATCAACGCGCTGCCGCCAGCCGAGCGGGTCACCGCGATGGCGTACCAGCGCTCGTCGCTGAACGTCGGATTCGGCCTCGGGGCAGTGATCAGCGGCGTGGTGCTCGCGGTGGACACGATGGCGGCGTACCGGGGGATGGTCTGGTTCATCGCGGCGGTCTTCCTGGTCGCGGCGATCTTCGTCCGCCGGCTGCCCCGGCTGCCCGAGGTGGCCCGACCGGCGGAGCCGATGAGCCGACTGGCCGTGCTCCGGGACCGCCCCTTCATGGCGGTGTCCCTGCTCTCCGGGCTGCTCACCGCGCACCAGACGCTCTACCTGACGGTGATGCCGTTGTGGATCCTGAGCCACACCGACGCTCCGAAGACGGTGATCGCCGGGCTGGTGCTGCTGAACACCATCCTGATCGTGCTGCTCCAGGTACGGGCCAGCCGGGGCGCCGACACCACCTCCGGCGCGGCCCGGGCGTCCCGCCGGGGCGCCCTGCTGATCGCCGGTTTCTGCCTGGTCCTGCCGCTCTCCGGGCTCACCCGCGGTGGGCTCACGGTGGTGGTGCTGGTGGCCGCCGCGACGCTGCTCATCGTGGCCGAGTTGATCGAGTCGGCCGGCACCTGGGGGCTGACCGCCACCCTGCCGCCGGTCGCCCAGCGCGGGGCGTACGTCGGGGCGTTCCGGCTCGGCACGCAGTTGCAGTACCTGATCGCACCGGCCGGGCTGACCGCGCTCGGCGTCGCCACCGGCGGTTGGGGCTGGTACCCGACGGCGGCGCTCTTCGTGATCATCGGGTTGGCCGTGGTGCCGGTGGTCGCCTGGGCCGAGCGGACCCCCCGCCTCGGCGAGGCCGCCGCCCCGGAGCCGGCACCGGAAGCTGCGACTCCGATCTCATAGTCCGGACCTGCCTTCCCACCCCCCGTCTCACCACGTAGGGTGACCCTGTCATGTGGCAGGCGTACCTCCTCCTTGGTCGCCGCGACGAGGCCTGACCGGCCGGCACCTCGTCGCGGAGTCGAACCGCGCCGTCCAGCACATCCGAACTTCCCCTCGGCACCGCCCGGGCATCGTCGCCCGGCACCCGCCGACACCTTCCGATTGCTGACGCCCGACATGACCCACGGGAGCACTCCGCCATGGCACAACCCGCCACTGACGCCGAGACCGATCCGATCGCCCGGCAGCGCCCCAGCCGGATGCCGTTCCACCGCTACCAGCCGTACCAGCAGCAGTTCCGGATCGACCTGCCGGACCGCGCCTGGCCGACCCGGCACGTCGACGTCGCGCCGCGCTGGTGCGCGGTCGACCTGCGCGACGGCAACCAGGCCCTGATCGACCCGATGTCCCCGGAGCGCAAGCGCCGGATGTTCCAGCTGCTGGTGCAGATGGGGTACAAGGAGATCGAGGTCGGCTTCCCCTCGGCCAGCCAGACCGACTTCGACTTCGTCCGGCAGCTGATCGAGCAGGACCTGGTCCCGGAGGACGTCACCATCCAGGTGCTCACCCAGTGCCGGGAGCACCTGATCGACCGGACCTTCGAGTCGCTGCGCGGCGCGCGGCGGGCGATCGTGCACTTCTACAACTCCACCTCGACGCTCCAGCGCCGGGTGGTCTTCGGGCTGGACCGCGACGGCATCACCGACATCGCCACCCAGGGCGCGCGGCTCTGCCAGAAGTACGCCGAGATCCACACCCCGGACACCGAGATCCACTACGAGTACTCGCCGGAGTCGTACACGGGCACCGAGCTGGAGTACGCGCTGGAGGTCTGCGCGAAGGTCATCGAGGTGGTCGACCCGACCCCCGACCGCAAGCTGATCGTGAACCTGCCGGCCACCGTCGAGATGGCCATGCCGAACGTGTACGCCGACTCGATCGAGTGGATGCACCGGCACCTGCCCCGGCGGGACAGCCTGGTGCTGAGCCTGCACCCGCACAACGACCGGGGCACCGGGGTGGCCGCCGCCGAGCTGGGCCTGCTGTCCGGCGCCGACCGGATCGAGGGCTGCCTGTTCGGCAACGGCGAGCGCACCGGCAACGTGGACCTGGTGACGCTGGGCCTCAACCTGTTCTCCCAGGGCATCGACCCGATGATCGACTTCTCGAACATCGACGAGGTCAAGCGGGCCGTCGAGTACTGCAACCAACTGCCGGTGCACGAGCGCCACCCGTACGCGGGCGACCTGGTCTACACCGCCTTCTCCGGCTCCCACCAGGACGCCATCAAGAAGGGCTTCGACGCCCTGACCGCCGACGCGGCCGCCGCCGGGGTCCCGGTCGACCAGCAGCAGTGGGCGGTGCCCTACCTGCCGATCGACCCGAAGGACCTGGGCCGCACCTACGAGGCGGTCATCCGGGTCAACTCGCAGTCCGGCAAGGGCGGCGTCGCGTACATCATGAAGAGCGAGCACCAGCTCGACCTGCCGCGCCGGCTCCAGATCGAGTTCTCCGGGGTGGTCCAGCAGGTCACCGACCACGACGGCGGCGAGGTCGACCCGGGCACCATGTGGGAGATCTTCGCCCGGCACTATCTGCTCGACCACCAGAGCGATCCGGCCGTCATGCTGTCCGGCTACACGATCGGCACCGTCGACGGCAAGGTCGAGATCGAGGCCGAGGTGGAACTCGGCGGGGAGCGCCGCGCGCTCGCCGCAGTCGGCAACGGCCCGATCGACGCGTACGTCAATGCGCTCCAGTCGGTCGGCGTGGCGGTACGCGTGCTCGACTACCACGAGCACGCGCTCTCCTCCGGTGGTGACGCGCAGGCCGCCGCGTACGTCGAGTGCGACGTCGACGGTCGGACGGTCTGGGGCGTCGGGATGGACGCCAACATCGTCACCGCCTCGGTGAAGGCGGTCACCAGCGCGGTCAACCGCGCGCGCGACTGAGGCGCCACGGCAGGGTCCGGCTCCGGCCGGGCCCTGCCGCACGCACCCGGTCAGACCGGGGTGACCCCGGCCGACCAGCCGTCACCGAGCACCACCGCCTGGGCGACGACCACCCGCTCGCCGTCGAAGGTGATGGCCGGGGAGCCGTGCAGCCGGTAGCCGTCGGCCAGCGCCTCGCTGACCCGACGGCAGAAGTCGGCGTCGTCCGGCCCGGTCAGCAGCCGGTAGTGCAGCCGGTCGTCATGATCGTCCATCCGCCGACCGTAGCAACCGGTCCGGTGGGTGAGGCGGCAGCGAGGGCCCGGCTACGCCGGCGGGGCCTGCCGGGGCGGCCGGTGCACGAGCAGGCCGGCCGTCACCGCGCCGGCCAGCAGCAGCCCGGCGCACCAGGCCAGTGCCCCCCGGTACGCGTGGGTCAGCTCGGCCCGCTGCTCGTACCCGCCGCCGGAGAGGCCGACCAGCAGCGGCAGCGCGGCCACCGCGAGCAGGCCGCCCACCCGGGACGCGGCGTTGTTGAAGCCGCTCGCCACCCCGGCGAACCGGTCCGCGACGGCGGCCAGCACCGACGCGGTCAACGGCGCCACCACCAGCGTCAGCCCAAGCCCGAAGAGAAGCACCCCGGGCAGCACGTCCACCCAGTACGACGAGCCCGGACCGACCCGGCGCAGCAGCAGCAAACCCGCGGCGGCGATCACCGGGCCGACGGTCAGCGGCAGCCGGGGGCCGATCCGCGCCGACAGGGCGCCGGCCCGGGCCGAGCCGACCAGCAGCAGCAGGGTCATCGGGACGGTGGCCAGCCCGGTGCGGACCGCCGACCAACCGACGACGTTCTGCAGGTAGACGGCGAAGAAGAAGGTGAAGCCGCCGAGCGCCGCGTAGACCACCACGGTGAACAGGTTGAGCGCCGAGAAGAGGCGGCTGGTGAACAGCCCGGTGGGCAGCATCGCCGCCTCCCCCCGGCGTCGCTCCACCAGCACGAAGGCCACCGCGCCGAGGACGCCGACCAGCGCGGCCAGCAGCACCGGCAGTGAGCGCGGGCCCCGCGCCGGGGCGTCGATCAGGGCGTACGTGACGCCGGCCAGGCCGAGCGCGCCGAGCAACGCCCCGGTCACGTCGAACCGTTTCCCCCCGCTGCGCGAGGCGTCCTCGTCGCGGCTCTCCGGCACCCAGCGCAGCGCGGCCAGGATCACCGCGACCGCCAGCGGGAGGTTGATGAAGAAGATCCACCGCCAGGAGAGCGCGTCGATCAGCCAGCCACCGATGAAGGGGCCGAGCGCGGTGGTCACGCCGGCCAGCCCGGACCAGGCGCCGATGGCCCGGCCCCGGTCGTCGGGGTGGAAGCTCGACTGGAGCACGGAGAGCGAGCCGGGGGTGAGCAGCGCCCCGCCGGCGCCCTGGAGGAACCGGGCGGCGACCAGCCAGCCGGTGTCCTGGGCCAGGCCGCAGAGGACGGAGGTGACGGCGAACACGACCACCCCGAGCAGGAAGACGCGGCGCCGGCCGAAGCGGTCGCCCAACGCCCCACCGAGCAGCACGAACGCGGCCAGGGTCAGCAGGTAGCCGTTGACCGTCCACTGCAGACCCGCGACGGTCGCCTCGAGTTCGGCGCCGAGCCGGGGCAGTGCCACGTTGACCACCGTGCTGTCCAGGAAGACCATGCCGGAGGCGAGGATCGCCGCCAGCAGCGTGCCCCGACCCGCGCTGCTGCGGAGCCGGAGCGCGTGAGGGGGTGCGGTCATGGGTACCAATCTGCCCGCGCCGCATGGGAGATTCCAAAGAAACGCCGAAACCGTCCCCGGGTACTGTGCGGGATCGCCGGGAGCCCGCAAGCTGGAGAGGTGTCGTCTGTGCGTACCAGATCAGGAGCCCGTGGAACGGTGGCCGTCGCGCTCGCCGCGGTGCTCGCCCTCGGCGTGGGCGGTTGCGAGGTCTCGCTCGACGAGCCGGAGGCGCCGCCGAGCAGCGCCGGCAACGTCGGTGAACAGCTGGCCGAGCTGACCGTCGCCAAGGCGGGCTCGATGCGGGGCTACAGCCGCGAGCGGTTCCCGCACTGGCGGGACACCGGCACCAACTGCGACGTCCGGGACAGCGTGCTCAAGCGCGACGGGGAGGACATCCGCCTCTCCGGCTGCAACGTGGTCGCCGGCCACTGGGAGAGCGTCTACGACGGGCGCACCTTCACCGATCCCTCCGACGTGGACGTCGACCACATGGTGCCGCTGGCCAACGCGTGGCGCTCGGGGGCGAACGAGTGGGACGACGCCAAGCGCGGCGACTTCGCCAATGATCTGACCCGACCGCAGCTCATCGCGGTTTCCGCGACCTCCAACCGGGCAAAGGGTGACCAGGACCCGTCGCAGTGGAAACCGGCGAACCGGTCGTACTGGTGCAAGTACGCGGAGAGCTGGGTGACGGTCAAGCATCACTGGCGGCTGACGGTGACGAGCGCCGAGAAGGCCGCCCTCAGCGACATGTTGGAGGGTTGCACATGGGCGAACAAGCCGTGACCGGTGCCGGGGCGACTCCCGCGCCGGAGCAGATGCCGGACGCCGGCGGGGACGACGCGGCCGCCGCCACCGGCAGCGGTGCCGGCACC
>NZ_JAEVHN010000267.1:0-8001 GCF_016803375.1 Micromonospora sp. 4G55 | reverse complement strand
CGGGTGCTCACGCCGAGGCCGGACAGGGCGCGCGCGGTGTCCTCGGCGCGGCGGCGGGGCGGCGTGCTCGCCCCGCTCCCCGATGGTGGTGCGGGTGACGATGAGGACCTGCCGGCGCAGCGGATCCCGCTGTCGGGCGAGGTCGTCGAGGAATCGGGCGTGCTCGGCCGCGGCGTCGGCGAGGGCGGGGTGCGGCAGTTGCGCGCCGGTCTGGGCGAGGGCGCGGGCGGCGGAGTGCAGGTCGACCGGCTGCGCGGAGACGACGATCTGCGTCGGGGTGGACAGGCTGTTGAGCCACCGGCCGAAGGTGTCGACAAGGGCGGCCTGCTCATCCCGGGTGCGCAGGGCGAGGTTGACGCTGGTGGCCGCCACGATCGCCGCCCGCGTCTGCCCGAGGCGGATGGTCCCGCCGTCGTCGATCGCGTCGGCGGCAGCCTCAGCGGCGCCGGCAGCGTCACCGTCTTCGGGGCCTGCACCCAGTCCGGCGTCGGCGACGTCGTGTCGGTGGTCGACAACGCCCGTGCCGCGCGGCGGCCAGCAGCCACGCGTCCAGCGCAAGGCCGTCGCGGTGGCCCACGGCGACGCCGAAGACGAGGCCGCCGATCACGACGGCCGCTGCGACGAGCACCGGCGCGGGCACGACCTGGTGCAGGGCACGCCAGGCGCCGTAGCAGCCGAGGGCGGCGACGCAGAGGATGGCCAACTGCCGGAACGTCAGCCCGTATGCGACCTTGTCGGGGGCGTCGACGTCGGCGGGGACACGAGCTCTATAGAGCTCCGCGTCGGAGTTCTTCGTTGGATTCATTGGTGGTTACGCACCCTTTCCATCCATTAGTCGGGCAGGCGTTGCCGGTGCTGTTCTCCGCGCGGACGCGGCAGGGTCTGCGGTTCACGTGCGAGCTCGACGGCGGGAAGCGCCGGATCACGCTGCCGCAGGAGTGGACCGATCGCGGACCGGAGGCGAGTCCGTCCCGGCTCGGTGTCGAGGGCTTGGCCGCTGCGCGCGTGGTCGTCGACGCGGTGGCCGCCCGCCGAACCACGCGAGCGGAGGATCCGGCATGATCGTCGCTGCTGTGCACAGTGGACGACATGGCGGCCGGGTGCGGTCGGAGATGAGGCTTGGTGGCCGGCTTCAACCGCCGGGAGGTGGTCATGGCCGTGGCCAACATGGTCGAGTCGGTGCTGGCCGGGTTGCGCGGTGTGGCCGGTGATGCGGGCGAACACGAAGATCACGGCATCGCACCGGGGCCGGCTGGCGGTGGTGTATGTGCGCCAGTCGAGCCTGGTGCAGGTCCGCGAGCACGCCGAGTCCACCGCGCGGCAGTACGGGCTGGCCGCGGTCGCGGTCGAGATGGGCTGGGCTCCGGGCGGGGTGCTGGTGCTGGACGCGGACCTGGGCGTGTCCGGCCGGTTCGGGTCGCACCGCGACGGATTCACCGAGCTGGTCGCCCGGGTCTGCCGCGGCGAGGTCGGCGCGATCTTCGGGCTGGAGGTGTCGCGGTTGGCCCGTTCGGGCGAGTTCGCCCGGCTGCTCGAGCTGGCCCGGCTGACCGACACGCTGCTGGTCGACGGCGATGGCGTCTACGACTTGTCCGACATCAACGACCGGCTGCTGCTCGGCTTGAAGGGCAGCATGAGCGAGGCCGAGCTGCACCTGCTCACCGGTCGGCTGCACGGGGCGAAACTGGCTGCGGCGCAGCGCGGTGAGCTGCGCTCGCCCCTGGCCGTCGGTTACGTCCACGACGACGGTGAGGTGATCTTCGACCCCGATGAGCAGGTCCGCCAGGCGGTGGAGGATCTGTTCGCCGAGTTCGCGCGCACCGGCTCGGCCGTCGGCGTCGTGCGGGCCTTCGCCGCCACCGGCCGGTTGTTCCCGCAACGCCGCTGGGGCGGCGCCTGGGACGGCCAGCTGACGTGGGGCAAGCTGACCCACTCGCGGGTGCTGCAGGCGGTCAAGAACCCGGTCTACGCCGGCGCGTACGCCTACGGCCGCACCTACGACCAGCGCACCGTCACCCCCGATGGCGACGTCACCGCGACCCGGATCCGCCGCCCCCGAGCCGAGTGGACCGTGCTGCTGCCCGACCACCATCCCGGCTACATCAGCTGGCAGCGGTTCCTGGAGATCGAAACTCACCTGGCCGCCAGCAACACCAAGCGCGGTGCCCGGCCGCCGCGCGAAGGCTCCGCGCTGTGTCAGGGGATCATCTTCTGCGGGGTCTGCGGCGGCCGGATGGGCACCCGCTACCGCGAGGGCAACCGCATCGCCTACCTCTGCCAGGTCCGCGACGCCAACCGCACCACCTTGTGTCGCGCGGTCGCGGTGGCCACCGTCGACGACGCGGTGGCCGCGCTGCTGCTCGACGCGGTCACCGCCGAACAGATCACCCTCGCGCTGAAGGCCGCCGACGAGGTGACCAACCGGTTCACCCGCAGCCACCGCGCCGCGGAACTCGCCCTCGACCGCGCCCGATACGAAACCGACCGAGCCGAGCGGGCGTTCATGAACGTCGAACCGGAGAACCGGCTCGTCGCCCGCACCCTCGAAGCCAGATGGGAGGCCAAACTCGCCGCCATGGCCGACGCCGAAGCCGCCCTCGCGACCGCTCGGGCCGCACGACCCCACCTTCCCGAACGCGACGCGCTGCTCACCCTCGCCGCTGACCTGCCCGGGCTCTGGCACCACCCCGACACCCAGCCCCGCGACCGCAAACGGCTGCTGCGCACCCTGATCGCCGATGTCGCCCTGCTGCCCGAACAACACAAAGACGACATCCGCATCGGGGTCCGTTGGCACACCGGCGCTACCGACGAGATCACCGCCGAACGCATCGGCCCCGGCCGCACCCCGCCCACCGCACTCGAGCTGATCCACCGCCACGGCGCCACCCACACCAGCGAGCAGCTCGCTGACCTGCTCAACACCGCTGGCCTGCGCACCGGGCGCGGCCACCAGTGGACCAAGGCCGGTGTCGCCCGCGTCCGCGAGGCCCACACCATCCCCGGCCCCCGCACCGTCGCCATCTGCGACGGCGAGGTCAGCGTCAAACAAGCGGCCGCCGACCTAGGCATCCCCGCCGACGCCGTCTACAACTGGCTCCGCCACGGACAGGTTCCCGCCCGGCGCGGCCCCAGCGGACGCTGGTGCATCCCCTGGGACCCGCAAACCCGAGCCGTCTACGAGGCCAAAGTCGCGGCCTCCTTCCGGCTCAACCCAATCCAAACAACACCTGCAGAGAGGGCAGTATGAAGCGACCGTCGGCATCCGCGCCCGTCCCGACTCCGGCGGCTCGTCGTGGCGGCTCATCGGCCTACCGCCTTCAGCGCCCGGCCGAGCCCGGGAACGGAGCGGGTGACCTGCTGCACGACGATCACCCGCACCGCCGCGCCGAGCATGTTCAGGCCCCCGCGGCCGCTGCTGCCGGTGGTGACGTAGCGGCGCATCAGGGTCGGCACCCGCAGGGTGGTCCACAGCATCACCATCACGACGAACAGGTTCAGCACTCCGCCCGGATCCACCGGCAGGCCCAGCACGGGCAGCAGATGCTCGGGGTCGGTGAGCATCCACTGCCCGGCGTAGAGGGTGAAGCCCTGCACGACCGGCACCGCGAGGGTGCCGGTGTAGGACTTCCACCACAGGCGGGCCACCGCGTCGGTCTGTGGCAGCGCGTGACAGGCCAGCGCGAGCGGGGCGGCGGCGGTGAGGACGAGGACGACGGCGAATCGGACGATCACGCTGAACGCGGTGCCGGCCAGCAGGACGGCGATGATCGCGACGCAGGCGACGAACAGCAGCGCTGCCGTCTTGTCCTGCCCGGCGGTGATGTGGGTCTTGACCGCGCGCAGTGCGCCGTCACTGTCCCCGTCGGGTGTGGTGAGCGCGGCGGTCAGCGCGTTGGCCAGCTCGATGAGCATGCCGCACCACAGCTGGGAGAAGTGGGCGGCGACGAAGCCGACGATCAGGCGGGGAAGCAGGTTCTTGACGGTGTAGCGGGAGCCTTCGCTGCCGCCGGCGGTCATGGTGAGCACACCCGCGGCGGTGAAGGCCAGGACGAAGACGGTGTCGACGACGAGGACCGAACGGCCGGTCAGGGCCTGCACCTGCGGTAGGGCGGTGACGTTCGGGGTGATCAGCAGCGCGCTGCTGATCACCCCAATCAGCGCGTCCAGGCTCGCGAGGATCGCCGTCGCCAGCCAGTCCAGGATCTCATCGAGCAGCCAACCCATGATCAGCCTCCGACGATTCCCTGGACGACCTGCAGCAGGATCGGCGCGAGCACGGCGAGGCCGTAGCCGACCAGGGCGTTCTTCAGCGCCCCCTTGGCCCGTTCGACCTGCGCCGGGTCGCCGCCGGCGGTCGCCCAGTAGACCCCGGCCAGGACCAGGAACAGGGTGGCCACCGCGGCGAGGATGCCCATCAGCCAGGCCTGCAGGTTCGCGATCACGACCGGCAGTGAATTGGCCGCCAGGTGCGCCGGCGCGCCGGTGTCGGCGTGCGCGGCGGCGGGCACGGACAACAGCAGCATCACCGCGCCGGTCAGGGCGGCGACCCGGCCGGCCCGGCGGGCGATGCGGTGGCGGGTGAGGGTACGGATACGTGCCGGGATGCGGGACATGGATCAGTTCACCTCCGGCCCCATTCCTGGCCAGCGGCAGGGGTGGGGCGTCGCAACGTCGGTCAGGGGGCCGCCGCCGGGCGCGGGAGGCAGGGCGTCGTCGAGCCGCGACAGGCCTCGGGAGGAGCGCGTCCTCCCCTTCGGGTGTGGCGGCTATTCGGTGAGGTGTCAGCGCACCAGAACGGCGCGGCACCCGAGGCGCCCGGCTCGCGTCGGCCCCAACCTCGAGGCCCGGCGGCGGGCGGAACCCCTCTCCGGCCCCTCGTGCAGGACCGGCGGGGGATGTTCCGCACCCTCAAACCGGCGTGTGTCAGCTCTGGCGGACACCCCCGCATCTGACACCGGTCTGACACCAACGCCGGTACATCTGACAGCACCAGCTCAACGGACCTCACAACGCAAACGGCTGCGGTTTGAGCCGCTGGGTGGCGCGGACAATGACTTGCTCAGGGGCTGTTGACGGCCGCGGCGGGCCGACACTTCCTTGCCGGAGGTACTCGTCCTTGCTGCGCACCCCTTCTGCTGGTGGGGCAGAGCCCAGGGAATGTCGCCGCCAGCCGCTATCGGGCTGGCGCATCTCGTGCACGAGACGCATCGCGGCGCGGGGCAGCGCAAGCGCGAGGCCCGACCTGTGTCGGTCGGGCCTCGCAGGTACGTCAGCGTCCGGCTGCGCTGGCTGTCGGAGCCGCCGGGTCGACCCCACGGTAGGCCCGGCCGTTGCGGATGCGTGTGCGGTGCGCCGACTGCCGGTGCAGGTACTGGCGGGCCTCGGGGGACACGACGCTGGTGAGGCGTCGGCGAGGCGGGCGTCGATGCCGTTCATGCGCTTGCGCAGGGCGTCGACGCTGACGCCCAGACGCGCGGCGATGGGTTCGATCGCCCGCCCACCCAACCGCAGGTCAATGTAGGCCTCGAGGTCGGTGTGCTCCAGCAGACCCAGGCGGGCGGCGCGACGCACGAGCAGGTCAGGGTGTCCGTACGGGACGCGAGGGGTGCGGGGGCCGGTGACGTGCTCGACGTCCTCCACCGGCACCGTGTTGCCCGTGCGCAGGCGCAGCTCGTGCCCCGCCCGCCACGCGGCCATGCACAACCCCGCGTACGGGGCGGGCTTGGCCAGGTCGACCCGGTCGCGCAGGGCGGTCAGGAAACCGGTGAGGATCTCCGCGTCGAGGTCAGCGGCGTCACCCGACCAGCCGGCGTGAAGCTCACCGGCGTGGCGGCGCAGCGCGGGCATTGCCATCGCCACCGCCGCGATTACCCAGGACGGGCCGTCGAGGCGGGCACGGCGGATCAAGTCCCGCCACACCGCGTCACGCGCCTGATAGGCGCGCGGGTGGGCCAGGAGCCAATCGCGCAGCGCGGGAAGTGCCATGACACCCCTCGGCAATCCCGTGTCCTGTCCCAACGTGTCGAGGTCGAGTGTCAGGGGCTCGGGGTCGGTTGTCAGCGCCGCGAAGGCCGCGTCGACGGCGTCCAGCGGCGAGTCGGGCCAGTCGGGCTCGGACACGCTCATGTCCACACTCCTGTCGCACAAGGTCGTGGATGACGAGCCGGGGTGTCGCGCCCGGCACGAGGGGCACCTATTGCGCCACGGTGACCTCACGGACCTCTGACAGCGCAGCCCATCGCCGCTTAGGCATGGCATGCGCGGTCTGACAACGGCGGCTGACACGCGTCCTGCACGAGCAGCGGGACTCTGACAGCGGTCTGACAAACGTCGGTGACCAGCGCGTTGACAGCCGTGACCATGACGCGGCGCGGTGCGCGACGGTACTCAGTGAGCGTTACCCCGGCCTGGGACGGCCTTGGCGGCGGGTGTGCTGTCAGACGCTGTCGGTCTGACAGCGTCTGACAGCGACGCGGTGACATCTCGTCGCGGCGTCGAGGTGATTAGCGCGCGCCCTCCCACGTCGACGCCGACTGGATGGCATGACATAGCCCCTGTCAGAACGGGAAGCGTTTGACGCGTCGGCGGTCGCACGGTTGCTTCTGTCCTGGCGCGCCTAGCGCGGGCAGGGCTTCTGACAGCGCTGGCCACGCGGCTGTGCCATTGACAGTCGCCGTTGACCCGGCCCGGCATCTGTCACCTCGAGCGCCTGACAATGGATGCCACCGCGGTCAGCAGGCGGTGCTGTCAGAGGGCCGTCAGATCGGGGGGTGTCCGTCAGAGCTGACAAACGCCGGTTTGAGGGTGTCAGCGCATCACGGCGCGGCGCGGAGCCGACACCACATGAGCGAGCACACGCCGCAGCACCACCACGACCCTGTCCACCCCGTCGACCCGCCTGGTGTCGACCCGACCCTGATCGACCTGGTCGCCGGCGACCCGCCGGTCCCGGTCACCGTGTGGCGCACCGCCCGCACCGACGCCGACACCGGCCGCAGCATCGGCGCCCGCCTGGCCTACCGGCTCGTCGCCGCCTACAGCCGACCCGGCGAGGCGGTCGTCGACATGACCGGCGACCACGCCCTGACCTCCGCGTGCGCGGCCGGCGGGCGCCGGCACCACCCCGGCTGGTTCACCGACGCGTCCAGCCTGATCATCGGACCGGCCACCCCGCCGGCCCACGACAACAACCCGGATGCCGCATTCGACGACGGCGACCCAGGGGACCTGAGCGCCTGGTTTGGCGACGACCTCACCGACCCCGACCTACCACCGTCGACCGATCCTGCTGTCCCGGTGCCCGACGACGCGTCGCTGCAGGAGGCCACCGCCCTGGTCGTGGCCTGCTGGCCCCTGGACGCCGCCGACGCGACCAACCGGGTTCGGCTGGCGTGGCTGCTGACCGCGTGCGCGCGCCTGCTGCGCCCCGGTGGCTGCCTCGTCCTCGTCGTCACCGTGCCGGCCAGCATCGCCGGGCCGGAGGACTTCACCCCGGTCGCCACCGCCGCCGCAGCGGTCGGGCTGGGCTACCTGCAGCACATCGTCGTCGCCGTCGCCGCCGACACCGACGGTGACGCGTTCGTCTACCACGTCACGGACGAGGAACTGCTCACCCTCGCCCGGCAGGCCGGCGAGCAGCGGTGGTTGTCAATCCCCTCGGATCGTGGAGGGCTCCGTTATGCGGCCTGGGCCTCCAAGGCGCGGGTCTCTGATCGTTCATAGTCGATGGGTGAGCGCCAGTCGCAGACGGAGTGCCGGCGGCGCCGGTTGTAGAAGTCGGTGATCCAGGTCGCGATCTTCAGGCGGGCCTCGGTACGGGTGCGGAAGTGGCGGCGGTGCACGTACTCGACCTTGATGGTGGAGAAGGTGGCCTCGGCGACGGCGTTGTCGAAGCACGACCCGACCCGGCCCATCGATTGGCGTACCTTCCATCGGGCGCATGCCCGGGTGAAGTCGGCCGAGGTGTACTCGCTGCCCCTGTCGCTGTGAAAGATCACC
>NZ_JAEVHN010000266.1:0-8021 GCF_016803375.1 Micromonospora sp. 4G55 | reverse complement strand
CGGCTCGATCAACGCCCACCCGCTCATCCGACAAGTCCGACCGATACCCACGCCGCTGCACACCCACGCGTGATCAACGAGCCGAAGCGACCGACGCCACGGCCGAACATGAATCAACCGCTACACGGATCAGATGCCCTCTTAGTTACCTTTGGCGGCGTCAGGGACGGCATCCGCAGCTGCGGCGAAGGACGAGGCTCAGACGGTGCCGCCGGATATGGGCGGCCGGGGACGGTTTCAGGACGTGGTCGACGGCGTCGGCGCCCAGCGCCGCGAACGGCACGGCGAGGGTGGTCAGCGACGGAGCGAGGTAGGCGCCGAGCTCGGTGCCGTCGATGCTGACTAGAGCAAGGTCGTCGCCTACGCGTCGGCCGGCCTCGGTGGCGGCGCGTAGGGCCCCGAGGGCGTGCTCGTCGGTGGTCGCGCAGAGGGCGGTGACGGAGGGATGTTCGGCGAGCAGCGTCCGGGTGGCGCGGTAAGCGTCGTCGCGTAGCTCAGAAAACGGACAATGCAGCACCAGCGGCCCTGTTGTCGGTCGCCGGCGCTCGGCCAGCGTGGCCAGGGCGCCGCGGCTGCGGTGGCTGACCGGGCCTTCGCCGGAGGCCGCTCCGAGCACCGCGATGTGCTGGTGGCCGTGCTCGATCAGGTGACGAGTGGCCTGCCGGCCGGCGTCGAAGTCGCGGCCAGCGACGCCGGGGGCGGTGGGGTGGGTGTGGTGTACGAGGGAGTACGGAATGCCGGCGGCGCGTAGAACTTCGACGGCGGGCGTGGGATCGTGCGCGGGCACCACGAGCATCGCGTCGACGCGGGCGTCGAGCAACGCTTGGATCTGCTCGTGCTCGCGGTCTGCGTCGAAGTGCGTACTGCCGATTAGGAGCCGCCGTCCGTGGGCGAAGGCGGCGTCCTCGATGGCGCGGGCCAGCTCGGCGAAGAAGGGCTTGGCTAGATCGGGCACGACGAGCCCGAGGGTGCCTGTGCGGTTGGCGCGCAGTGCCCGTCCGAGGTTGTTGCGGCGGTAGCCGAGTTCGGCGACTGCGGCCATGACGCGCTCACGGGTCGCGGCGGCGACCGGCCGGGGCCCGTCGTTGAGCACGTAGCTGACCACCGCAGTTGAGGTACCCGCGCGTGCCGCGACGTCGCGGATCGTCGGTCCTGGCATCGCCTCCCCCCTTCCGCTGCCTTGGGCTCTTGACTATGGCACAGTGGGTCCTCACAATAGTTCTAATCGTTTAGAACGGAGTGCTTGTGGGGAGTCGGGTGATCGTCGTCGGCTCGGTGAACGTGGACCGGGTGCTGCGCTGTCCGACGCTGCCGCGTCCCGGGGAGACGGTGCTTACCACGACGACCAATGTCGGTTACGGCGGCAAGGGCGGTAACCAGGCGGCAGCTGCCGCCCGGCTCGGTGCCGACACGTGGCTGATCGCCGCCGTGGGTGCCGACGCCGACGGCGCGGCCGCAGTGAGCGACCTGCGTGGCTGCGGCGTCCACGTCGAGGGTGTGTATACCGTGCCAGACGCGGTGACAGGCCAGGCGACAGTGCTGGTCGACGACCGCGGCGAGAACGCCATCGTCGTCGCGCCCGGCGCGAACAGGTCGCTCACTTTCGGACACGTGAGTGCGGCGCTGCGGGCGCTCGCGCTCGACGCCACCGACGTGGTGCTCGTCAGCGCGGAGGTCGGCGAGAGGTGCGTCGAGGCGGCTGCGCGGCTGTGCGCCGAGGTCAGGGCGCAGATGGTGTACAACCTGGCCCCGGCCCGCCCCCTGGGCGCCTGGGACAGCACCGCACCGGTGGTGCTTGTCGTCAACGAAGTCGAAGCGGCGCAAGTCGCCGGGGCCCGCGACCCCGAGGAGGCGATCGGTTGGCTGCAGCGCCGACTGGTGCCCACCGTGGTTACCCGCGGCGCGCGGGGGGCGCTGATCGTGACCCCCGACGGGGTGTGGACGGTGCCCGCGGCGTCGGCGCACGTTGTGGATACGACCGGCGCTGGCGATGCCTTCTGCGGCGCATTGGCCGCCGACCTCGCCAGCGGCGCTGATCTGTTAGCCGCCTTACACACCGCAGTCGCCGCCGCCGCAGTCGCCGTGAGCGCCCCCGGCGCCCGTGGTGCCCTGGCCCGTCGAAAGGATCTCACCTCATGAACCCACCCCTGCAGCTGCTCATCGACACGGACACCGGAAGCGATGACGCAGTGGCCCTGCTGCTGGCCGCCCGCGCGGCCGAAGCAACGATCGAGGCGGTCACCACCGTGGCCGGCAACGTCCCCCTGCCCCAGGCCACCCACAACGCCCTGATCACCTTGGAACTTGCCGGCGCCGGCACGGTGCCGGTGCACGAGGGCTGCGACCGGCCGCTGCTGCGAACGCTGCAGACCGCCCAGCACGTCCACGGCTCCGACGGGATGAGCGGGGCCGCACCCCCCAGTCCCATTGGCGCGCCAAGCGCCGGACACGCCGTCGACGTGCTGCTACGCCTCGCCCACACCCGTGGGCCCCAGCTGACGCTGGTCACCCTCGGGCCGCTGACCAACATCGCCGCCGCGCTGCTGCGCGACCGGCACCTGCTGCGCCGCTTCCGGCACACCTACTGCATGGCTGGCGCCGCCGACGGGCACGGCAACATCACCGCGACGGCCGAGTACAACGTGTGGGCCGACCCCGAAGCCGCCGCCATCGTGCTCGACGCCGCCACCCCAGACAAGGTCACCTGGATCGGCTGGGACGCCTCCCGTCGCGACGCCGTCATGACGCCCCAGCGCCAGCGGCGGCTGCACGATCTTGGCACCGCCACAGCCACCTTCGTAGGCCGAATCAACCAGGCGGTTAACACCTGGGCCACCGACGTCACTGGCCTGCCCGGCTACGACCTGCCCGACCCCCTCGCTATGGCCGTGGCGCTCGACCCGGGCCTAGCTCGACACACGGAGGCTGCGCAGGTGCGGGTCGCGCTCGGCGACGAGGCCCGCGGGCAGCTCCTCATCGACCGTCGTCGCACCGCCAACGCTCTCAACGTCACCCTCATCCGGCGCGTCGACACAGCCGGCTTTGAGCGAATGCTGCTGAATGCCTGTGGCGCCACCGCGGAGGCCGACGCATGAAGGCCACCGAGAGTGTTCCCCGCTACGAGCTGCACTGCCACCTCGACGCCTCGGTGCGCCCCGACACGATCGCGGCCCTCGCTGCCGAGCAACGCCTAGACATGCCCGCACCCGTCCGGCAGCTTGCGGTCGCCCCCGCCGACGTCGGCAGCCTGCACAACTTCCTGCCCTACATCGACGTCGCCCTGGACGTGCTACAGACCCCCCAGGCGCTGCGTCGCGCGGCCGCCGAACTCGTCGCCGACTGGCATCGCGACCATGTCGTCTACGGCGAGGTTCGCTTCGCACCGCAACTCCACACCCGCGCCGGCATGAGCCTCGATGACGCCGTAACCGCAGTCGCCGCCGGACTGGCCGACGGTGCTGCGGCCAGCGGAGTGCGCACTGGCCTGCTGTTGTGCTGTCTGCGTCACCAGCACCGCGAGGTCAGCCTAGCGGTCGCGGACACCGCCGTGCGCCGCCGCGACGTCGTGGCCGGGCTCGACCTCGCCGGCGACGAACGCTTCTCCGGCACCGCGCACCGAGAGGCCTTCGACCTCGCTCACGCGGCCGGACTGCCGGTCACCGTGCATGCGGGCGAGGCGGTAGGACCCGACAGCGTGTGGGAAGCCCTAGACATACTCGGTGCCCGCCGCATCGGCCACGGCGTGCGCAGCGTCAGCGATCGGGCACTACTTGATCGCCTGCACCGCGATGAGATCACTCTCGAAACCTGTCCCCGGTGCAACGTGCTGACCCGGGCGGTGCCGAATCTCGCCGCGCACCCCGCAGACCGACTGCTGCGTGCCGGCCTGCGGGTCACCGTCAGCACCGACGCCCGCACAACCGCCGACACCACGCTGGACGCTGAATTCGCAGCCCTGGCTGCCGGCTTTGGCTGGACCGCCGAGCAGGAACGTCTGTGCCAGGACAACGCAGCCCACGGGGCATTCGCCGGCGGTCCGAACTCGCCGGATCGGTAGGGCGTGAACCGGCACGGGAGGTTCGACCTCGAGGCGTTCCCGGTGCACTGTTGCCTAACGACCTCGTGCATGGTTGTCCGGGGCGTGGGAGTTGTCCTCGGCTGGGGCAGGTCACATGGCGGTGATGGCGGCGATGGGTTTGCCGCGGTCGGTGTGTTGGTGGTCGGACAGTAGGCCGGCGACGGCGCGGATGGTGGTGTCGAGGCTGTCGCGGCGCCCGAGGTGGCGGGTCAAGCTGCGCCAGTTCTTCAGGTGGGCGATGGCGTGCTCGACGCGTACCCGGCGGCGGGCGTGCTCGCGGCGCTGGGCTGTGCGTAGTTCGGCGATGCCGGGCAGGCGTTCCAGGGCTTTCTTGTGATGCCGCAGCGTCGGGGTGATCACCTGGCCGCCGGTTTGGGCGCCCAGGCCCTGATAGCCGGCGTCGGCGAGGATGCGCACCCCGGCGGTGTGGGCCAGCCAGTGCGTCAGGCCGGCCTGGCGAGCTTGGGTGATGTCGGCGGTGCTGCCGGGCACGGTGGCGCCGCAGAACAACAGCCGGCCCTGCGTGTCGCTGAGGACCAGGGTCTTGATCGCGTTGGTGCGCGACTTTCCGGACACGAACCGCTGTCGTCCGGCCCGGCCGGCGCGGGGACGCCGGACGCGGATCTCGGTGGCGTCCATCAGCGCCGCCGCCCGCACATGATCCAGGTAGGCGACGACGTCGGCCAGGGTAGGCAGCCGCACGCCGCCTGGCACCCGGCAGCCCCGCTCGGCCAGCAGCGGTCGGATCTCGCCCACCGCCCGGGTGATCGTGGAGCGGTCCACCCCGAACCACGCCGCCAGCACATCGTGGGTCACGCCGTGGCGCAGGCAGACCAGGGTGGCCAGCAGCCGGTCGACGAAGACCAGCCGTTAGCGGGCACCGGCACCCACCGCCCGCCGCCGGGTCCGAGCGGTCAACCGGGCCTGCTGCCGGTCCTGCCACACCGGACCCAACTCGGCCACGAGCTCGGCAATGACCTCGACGGACAAGCCCGTCACCCGACGACGAGACACCACAGTGGACCTAACCACTGGAAGATCATCCCACCAGGCACCCACAACCATGCACGAGGTCGTAAAGGACGTCTCGTAACTTAGTGAAGGCGTTGCCGGGCAACGGACTGGTGGTCAGCCTGCCAGGGCGATGTTGTGCAGGTTGGCGATGCCGGAAGCGGCGTCGGCCAATGTGGGCGGCGCGGCGGTAGTCGCGCACGATCTTCCAGGTCTTCATCCTGGCCAGGGCGTGTTCGACCTGTGCGCGGACAGCGCGGTGCTGCTCCTCAGGCGCTGGGTCTGTTGGCTTGCTCCTGGCCGGGCTGGCCGGAGTTTCGCCTCCGCCGTCCTCGCTCGGAAGGCAGCCGCTAGTGAATCGCCACTGGCGACCGGCCGCTCGAGGCAGGAGCCAATGGGGTCAGCGCGTCCGTCGATCCGGCGCCGTGTGTCCATGCCTGCCACAGCGAGGTTTCACCGGCAGGTCGACAGCTGGTCGATCCGAGCGGCGCCGAGTTCAGCTGCTGCTGTGCTCGAGCTGATGCTCCGCCACGTGCGGCCAGTAGGGCGATTTCACGCTCTCGGGCGGTCAGTTCAGTAACCGGCTCGATCGTCCTCAGCAACGGTGTGCGAGCGCCCTCGCAGCGAGCACCGCAGGCAGCGGCCTGTCTTGTTGCCGCAGCTGCACGCTCACGGTGTCCTAAGCGTCGCCAGGCTGCAGCCGATACAGTAGCCGCCTCTGCGGCCAGGAGGTCGGCCCCAATGCCCTCAAGTTGGTCTACGACCTCTTGCAGCTGACCCGGTTGGTTGGTAACCAGCGCGCGAACCAGCCGAGCGCGTGTGGCGACGAACGCCCCGTCGCAGCGGTCGGCAAGCTGGTTAAGTCGGGGTAGCACCTTATCGGCTGCCCCCAACCGAGCTACGTCCGTCAGAAGTAGCGACTCCGACGTATGGTGACCTGCAACACGGGCGCGACTCGCAGCGGTGAGCAAGGTGGCCCTGGCGTGGTGAAGGTGTCCACGGGCCGCGAGCAACCATGCCTCTCCTAGCAGTTCCTCCCCCGCCAGAAACCCACTCGGCTGATACTGTCCCCTGCTGGCGAAGATCTTGGCGGCTTCGTCGGTGTCGTCGTACAGGGCTGCGCTTGCTACGAGGCCGCCAGTCGCAAGCTGCGGCACCACGGCGTGCTGCATCGAGCGCGCCAGAGCCCGAGCCTCGGCATACCAGCGGTAGGCGCTCGCCGGATGACCGGCCAGCCATTCGACCCGGGCAAGGTGGAAGGGACTGTAAGACGAACGGCTCTGGCGCAGAAACGGTGGCCGCGGTGACCCGGCCTACGCGTGGCCTACGCGAGCAGGATTCGCTGTCGTAGGAGGGCGAAGCCGGCTCGGCCGTACATCTGCCGCTTCAGGAACTTGACCTTTGTGTTCGTGCCTTCCATCGGTCCGTTGCTGTAGGGCAGGGTCAACCCGGCCACGACGGCGGGCAGATCCATCCGGAGGCCGTGGACGAAGCCGTGCAGGGCGGGCAGGTCGTCGGCGTCGACGGCGGTCATCCAGGCGTCGAGGTCCTTGCCGCGGCGGCCGGTGAGCAGCCTGGCGAACTCGCCGACCCGCTGGGCCAGCACGGTCAGGTGCGGGCAGGCCGCGAGCAGGTCGTGCAGGTGGCTGCGGTGGTGGGCGGGGAGGTTCTGCGGTTTGGTCATCAGCCAAGAAACCAGCCGGCGCGGGGACGGTGGGGTGCGTTCGGCGTCGGCGCGGCCCTGGTTGAGGTAGCGCACCAGCAGGTTCGCGCTGCCGGTGTAGCCAAGTTCGCGGATCTCGGCCAGCAGCCGGGTCACCGGAACCTTGGGGTCTTCGGCGCGTCGGCGCCGCAGGTGGTCCCGGAACGGGTCGACCAGCGTCTCGCGGTAGCGCGGCGGACGCTGCAGCTGGTCGGCGGTCGCGGCGCGGGCGTACCGTTTCACGGTGTTCAATGCCCAGCCGAGCCGGCGGGCGCATTCCAGCAGCCCGACGCCCTGCTCAAGCAGGGCATGAACGGCCGCGTGCCGCTCGCGAGTGCGCTCGTCCAGAGGCCGGTCCGGGCGGGCTGGACCTGCCGTGCCAGCAGCGGCTGTGCGCGGCCACGGTCTTCTCGACCGCCTTGGCCAGGTTGTGCCACAGATGCCACCGGTCGCTGACCTGCACCGCCTGCGGCGCACCATCGCGGATGGCCTCGGCATACACGGCCGACCCGTCGCGGCAGACCACCTCCACCTGCGGATGTTCGCGCAGCCACGCGGCCAGGGTGGATGCCTTCCGATCAGGAAGCACGTCGATCCGGCGGTGGGTGACCGCGTCGATCAGCAAGGTCGCGTACCGGCGGCCCCGGCGCAGCGCGAAGTCATCCACGCTGATCACGGTCGAGACCGGCCCCGCCGGGGTGGGCATGGACATCAGCACGCGCAGCACCGTGGACCGCGAGACCCGCACACCCAACCGGGACAGCATGGCCGACCCGGCACGACCGGCCACGACCACCGCCAGGTCACCGATCAACCCGGTCAACTGGCGGGTCCGGCGTGCCCACCGGCGCGCCAGCGCTGGTACCTGCTCCCGGAACGTGCGCCGCGGGCAGGACGGAGTCGGGCAGAGCGACCGCCGGACCCGCAGGTCAATGATCACGCCACGGCCACCGACGGGAAGGTCGGCCAGTCGCCGCTCGTGATCGGCGTGCACCCGCCCAGCCGGCTGGCCGCACTGCGGGCATGGCACCGCCGTCTCCGGCGTCCGGGCCCGCACCCGCAAGAACAGCCCCTGATCAACCAACTCGTCGATGACCAGCGCGGACAGCTCAGGAAACAAGGTCTTGATCAGGTCGAGGTCACACCGGCGTCAGCCTTCCGCACCGCGTCCGGCCACAGAGGACAGGGTCACCACCGTTTCTGCGCCAGAGCCGTTCGTTTGACAGACCC
>NZ_JAEVHN010000265.1:0-8034 GCF_016803375.1 Micromonospora sp. 4G55 | reverse complement strand
CCCCCATCGCACCGAACCGCAGCTCAACCGAGGTCAACATCCCCGGCTGGAGTACTAGGTAATACTCGTTGATAACGCCGCGGCTGCGGGCGGGTGACCACTTCGGTCTCCTCTGGGAGGTCACGCCGAACCGCTCGCTCGCATCACCGCAGGTCAAAGCCATCCGCCCTGTCCGGGCTCGGTGAGCTCTTCGGGCGCGGTGACCACTTCGCCTACCTGCCCCCAGTCTGCTCCCACTGGCAAGGCCGTGGCATCCAGCAGCTCCTTACCGTTTTGACCTGCGCATACTTACCTGCCAGCTGAGATAGAGCGCCCTCGACTGCTGTCCGAAACGGCCGAGCACTCCGTGTGAAGCAAAAGGCTCCGCCTCCTCTGACCTGCGAAAACGTAGAACCGCAGGTGGGCGCGGGTGCCGTTGGCTGCTGTTCGGTGCCGTTGGGCGCAGTTGGCTGCCGTTCAGCGCGCCCGGCTGCTCCCATCCCGCTCCCCCGGATCCTGGTCCCATGGGTAAGCGGCCGGGTCAGTCGAACCAGGGTTGTTCCGGCAGGTTGTGTGGGCCGCTCCGATCATGGGCGGGGCCATAGGTCCGGCCTCGCCTGCAGCCGGGTTCTCGCCTGTGCCTGTGCGGCCTACAGCAGCCGCGGCGTAGCGCGTCACAGCTGTTCGACGACCTGCCGTAGTTCCGGGTTGAGTGTCCAGCCGTGTGTGTCGAGCAGCCCGCGCAGCTGGGCCAGCGCGGCGCGCGCCGGTGTGCCGGTGATCAAGGTCGTGTAGCGGGCGGCGACCGCCGGCGTGCGACTCTGACCGGCGGCGCAGTGCAGCAGCACGACATGGCCCTCCTCGCGCAACTCGAGCAGCATGCGGGCGGCCTGATCGACCACGAAGTGCGGGTGTGCGTTGGCGCCGGGCTGGTCGACTAGCCATGCCGACACCCTGTTGGCGACGGGCACGTCGTCGAAGTCGTCGCAGCCAACGCGACACAGGGAGACCACCGCGTTGGCGCGCGCTGCGGCTGCGTCGGTGTGGAGGTTGCCGAGGATCACCCCGGGGTCGTGCGGGTGCGCCTGCATCAACGGTGCAACTGCTTGCCGTGGCGCGCGGGCGCAGCCCGGCCAACCGCCATGGCCGGCCTGGCCGCCTTGGGCGGTCAGCACGCTCAGGCGTATCAGGTCCGCCGCGCGCCGCCTCGGCCAGCCGTGAACGATGCGCTGCCAGGCCAGGGGCACCGCGGAGGAGCCCCACCGGGCGCCGAGCAGTGCCCCGGCGATCGCCGCGACGGTGTCGGTGTCGTCGCCGACACGGACTGCCGCGGTGAGGGTGTGTTCGAGATGCTGGCAGGGGAAGCTGCCGTGGCCCGGGTTGTGGTCCGGGATATCGGTGTGTGTGATCGCCGACCAGGCGGCCTACAATGCGGGGACCACAAACCCGTTGGGTCGGAACTGCTCCGGCGGCTTGGACTCCGCCTCGGCCAACCAGCCCGACCATCGGTCACGGCGTTCTGCGGGCAGCAGGTCCAGACCCTCGCGTACCCCGTCGAAGGTCCCATCGAGAACCGCCCTGCGGATCCCGGCGCACCACAGCACACACGCGTCCGCGGCCAGGGGGTCGTAATGTGTCAGCTCACTGACTGCGCGGGCGGCTTCCGCGAGCGCCACCGGATCGCCGAGATAGGCCAGCGCAACCGGCGCGGTGCGCATCAGCGACCCGTTACCGGCGCTGCGGCCAGTCCGCCGGTGCAGATCGGCGGCCGCGTCTCGCATCGCCGCGGCAATGCCCGGTCCGCTCACGTGCGAGACCGCGTCCAGGACCTTGCGGGTCTGTGCCCCGATGTCGCTGGCGCCCTCCCGTTTCCACCGGAGAAAGTTGCCGGCGATGCGGTCGAGGGAGTCGCTGCGGCGCAGGTCCGCGCCGGTGGCGGACACCTCCGCGATGCACATCGCCATCTGGGTGTCATCGCTGTACTCACCCGGCGCGTACGGGCCGAGTCCCCCACCGCGCATCTCAGGCTGCTCGTTCGCCGGAAGCGGCGGTCCGAACTCGTACGGCACGCCCAGAGCGTCACCGCACGCCGCAGCGAGGAGAACACCGGCAGCCCGATCGCTCTGGATCGCATCCAGCGGCACAATCGCTGTCATCAACTCCCCCACCCTCGCAACTCCCACATCCCGTAGCTGCTGGTCCAGCTCCGGCTTCGACAGGCCGGGCTTCAGTTCGGGCAGGCCCGGGTAGGCGATGGAGCAGGGCCCTTCGGTGAGCCATTGGCCGATCAGGTTGTGTCCATGTACCTTCGCGCCGCGCACCAGCCAGCCGCGCGGTCCCTTGCCGTCGCCAGCCGGCCCGGTCTGCTGCCGCCATCTGTCGACCCAGGGCGGTTGATAGAAATGAACCGGCGTGCCGGCTTTTTCCGACAGCACTGTCCGCAGCTGCGCCAGGTCTCGATCGATGTCGCCGGTCTGACGGGGCAGCTCGCCAGCGAACGCCTCCACGATGAGCTTCTTGTGCCGCCGAGAGGCGATCGCTGGGAAGGTGTCAGGAAAGGCGAGGTTCAGCAGGATGTTGCGTTGGCTGTAGGCGCTGTTAATCGGGATGCTGTCCAGAACGTCCTTGAACTTCCACGGGTCGTGCAGGGCCGCCTGCTGACGGTCGGCTGGCAGGCGCTTCCACGCCTGCACGAGCCGCACGAGCCACGCGATCTGCCGGTCCCGCTGCGTCATGTAGGCAGTGCCAGCGCGGACTACGCCAGCGTCGAGAACCGTGTCGAGGAACGCGGGCACCGCGACCGGCTCGGGTAGCAAGGACAGCGCCCCGTTGATCACGGCGCGTTTCGCTGCGCCGCCGATGTCCCGCGGCAGCAACAGGTGCACATAGATCAGCTCGCCCATGAGCTGCACCGCCGCCGGCGGCGCAGCGGCAAGCTGACCCTGTAGCTTCCTGACGAAGCTGCCCCGGCCGGCATCCGGCCGCTGAACAAACCTTGCATACAGCTGGTCGGCAGCCTCGGCTGTCCACACAGCCCGGCCTGGGGTAAAGGCCGACCCGCTACCGGCCAGACCGGCGTCGATCACACTGCGGGCGGCGGCGTAAACAGCATCCTCGTTCACGGCACTCCTTTGTCTTATCGAGATGGCCGACGCGAGACTGGCGGCTCCACCGCTATCGAGCGGTCAGGGACAGTGGCTCATGGGCGGCGGTCGTCGTGAACGGCCACTCCAGGCAACTCGTACCCGCCGGGGCGCGCCAGTAGTGCAGATGACGTGCCGCACAGACGTGCAGCCGGCACCGTCGGCTTGAAGCTGGTGCACTTCGCCACATCCCGCATTCCGAGAAGGAGTCGGTAACCGTCGCCCCTGTCAATGCGCGGCAGGTATCGCAGCCGTGACGGTCGGATGACTCGTGCCGCGCGAGCCTCCCGGGTCGGACTGCCCCGGTCACAGCCCGGCCACAGCCATCTCGATCTTCTTCGCCTGCGATGGCTTCACCTTGCCCGACACCCGCACCAGCACCCGGCCCTGGGCGGCCCGGTAGTGGTACTCGGTGCCCAGAATCTGCATGGTCTTCAGCGTTTCCTGGATGACTTCGACCGCCGCTCGGCGTCGTCCGCCGTCGGCCACACCTCGACCACTAGGCCGCGGTCAATGTCGTACTTCTTGGCTTCGCTGTCGCCGCCCGGAAGGTCGGCGGACGCCCGGGACGTGTAGCCGTTGGGGCGGCCGAGCAAGTTGCTCGGATCCGTGTCCTCGTCCTGCGCCGCGCCATGAGTAATGCCAACCTTCGCGGCGTCCAGCTTCATCAGCACCGACTTCGCGTCTAGCGGAACGGCGGGCGGCGACGGCGCCTTCTGGGCGGCGCTGGTCGCGGCCGGGCCGGGGCCCTGAGAGCTGGCGGGGGTGTCGTTGCCGCAGCCGGTGAGGGCGAGGGTAGCGGCGGTGAAGGCTACGAGGGTGTGTCGAAGTCGCATCGAACGATGCTGCAACCTGACGCGGTTCGTGCGGGGGCGGCGATGGTGCGGGAGGGTGTCGGGTGGGCGACACTGCAGGCGTGAGAGAACTGATCTGGGTGGCCGTGAGGATTCCGGCGCCACGCATCTTGTAGAGCGTGCGCCGAACAGCCAGGATGACCTAACGGGCAGCCCACGAGACTGGTGGGTTCACTTCAGATGCCCTCAACTCGGCTACGAGCCGAGATCGCCAGCCTGTGCGGCGGAGCCGCCTTGGATGCCTTCGGGCGCGCCGAAGAGCTCACCGAGCGGGTAGGCCCTACAGCCGCATCCTGCGACAAGGCATCCGCGACCCGGGCCAGGCCCGCCGGGTCGGCAACCATGGTGAAGCAGTTGCCGTCCTTGCCGAAGGCTATCCCCGCCCGGCGCGCCTGGCAGGCCGGCTCCGCGTACCGCGCACTGAACTCATCGATCACTCTCACACCGTACGGACCGCCCGGCCGGCACCGCACCTACCCGCCAGGCGAAGCTGCCCCGAAGGGGCCACTGATGTTGGGCGAAGTCCCAAGATCAGCATAGGTTTCTGGCTTGCCGAAGGTCAGGAACCGAAGATCGGAACACGGCGTGCGTTTGACCAGGGTATTTCATCGGCAGGTGGGGTTCGATCGGGCGGTCGTCGAGGACGTGTGCCTCGATGAGGACGCCGACGGTGAGGTCCTCGTCGTTGCGGCCGGCGACGTAAGGGCGCCATGCGCCGGTGCGGGCGCTGCTCGGATGAGGGGCAACAGCGCCCTGGGCGCGGTCGGCGTCAGCGTGATCAGTCGGCGGAGGGCGGGACGCGGAACGAAGCGGGATTGACGGGACGGCTCTGCTTCGGCAGGCCGGCGACGACGAGGAGGTACGACTCGGTCACGAGATTGTCGACAAGCGCGGGCTCGACGTCCGCACCCGCCCGCACCGTGATCCAGTGCTTCTTGTTCATGTGGTAGCCGGGCGAGATGCTCGCGTGAGCTGCGCGGAGCGCCTCCGCGTCGGATGGATCCGCTTTCAGGATCACGACGGGCTCGCCGGGCATGGACGTCTGCAGCATGAACACCTTGCCGCCGACTTTCCATACCTCCCAGTCGCCGGTGAACTGGTGTGTGTGCTCGGAGCCGGGAAGCTCGGCGGCGCGGGCCGCGGCTCGATCCTGCACTGCCTTATCAATCTGCATCTTGACCTCCTCGAAGTCCTTAGGGGGTCGATTGCCCGGCGTCCGTCGAGGAGGTGCGGACGCCGGGCAATCGAGTCGAAGTGAACGGGGCCGGCACCGCGGTCCGATGTCCGCCCCGTCCGTCACATGTGCGTGAAGATCTTCTCCGCGTCGAACCGCGAGACCGGCTGGCGGGAGACCCGAGCCTCGTCGGGGTAGCCGAGCACCAGAAGCAGCGTGGTCGTGTAGTCGGTGTCGGTCAGGTCGAAGGCCGCGTCCACGGTCGTGCGGTCGAAGCCCTCCATCGGCGTCGCGTCCACCCCGAGGGATGCGGCGGCCATCATCGTGGCGCCGACGACGAGGTAGGTGTTCTTCTCAAGCCAGTGGAGCACGTCCCCGCCATAGTTCTTCGTCTGGATCTCCACGAAGTTGGAGGCGCCCGCCTCCCATCCCTTCTGGATCTCCGGGTCGGCGAAGCGCCCGTCGGCGCGCTCCTTCTCGAAGATCTCCTGCAGGTGCGTGTCGGGGATGTCCTTGCGCGTCGTGAAGACGATGGCGTGCGACGCGTTGCGCACCTTCTCCGCGTTGTCCGCGAAGCGGCCGACCAGTGCGTCCGCGAGCTTGTCCTTGCCATCCTGCGTCTCCAGCACGTGGAAACGGTTCGGCTGGATGTTGATCGTCGTCGGCGAGGTGCGCAGGTAACGCAGCAGCTGCTGGAACGTCTCCTCCGGGATCCTCTTGCTCGGGTCGAAGTAGCGGGTGAGGTGCTTCGTCATCAGCTTGTCGAGATTCAACATCATGCTTTCTTTCGTTTGAACGGCGAGTGGAGAGGAAAGTCAGGCCGACTGGTGGTCGGCGCCGGGGACGTCAACGACGGCGTCGCTGACGTTGTTGAGGTAGTTCGTGAGCAGGGTGACGACCACGATCGTGACGATCGCCTGGATCTCCGGGTCGATATACCCGACCTCGCGGATCGCTGCGAGGTCCTCGTCGCTGACCTGGCCACGCGTCTCGATCACGTGCTGCGCGAACTTCGCGACGGCGGCGCGCTTCGGGTCGCTGGACGTGCCCGTGCGGGCGAGCTCAATCTCCTCCGCCGACATACCGCCGAGGTTCGACGAGATGAAACCGTGGAGTGCCTGGCAGTAGTGGCAGCCGTTCGACTGAGAGACCGCGAGGGCGATCGTGTGGCGCGTCTTCGCGTCCAGGAGCTTCGCGATGCTGCCCTGCAGGCCCATCACGATCTCGAGCACGGTCGGGTTCGCGGCGAGCGTGGTGAACATGCTGGGCGCGAAGCCGAACTGCTTCGCAATGGCGTCGAGGGCGCCCTGCGTCTTCGCGTCCATGTCGGCGCGCGCGGGAGCGGTCAGGCGAGACATGGTGATGAACCTCCGGGTGGCGTTACTGGACGATTTCGTCCACTCGCTTGAGTGAACACCATCGAAAATGGGTTTTCAAGCCCAGTCTGTGTTAGGTTGATTACATGCAGGTGAACAGCGGGGCGGAGGCAGCCCAGAAGCTCACTCCCAAGGGCCAGGCCACGCGCGAGCGAATACTGGAGCACGCGGCCGCCGCGTGACGTTACTGGACGATTTCGTCCACTTGATTGAGTGAACATCATCGAAAGTGGGTTCTCAAGCCCAGTCTGTGTTAGGTTGATTACATGCAGGTGAACAGCGGGGCGGAGGCAGCCCAGAAGCTCACTCCCAAGGGCCAGGCCACGCGCGAGCGAATACTGGAGCACGCGGCGGCGTTGATCTACGACAAAGGGGTCCACGCAACCAACAACGAGCTCGTCCGCCGCGCTGCAGGCGTGAGTGGATCGCAGCTGAGTCACTACTTCCCCACCAAGGAGAGCCTCGTCCTGGCGGTCATCGACTGGCAGGCCGACAGCGTCCTCGGCTTCCATCGCAGCGAACGGTTTGCCAGCTTCGACACCGTCGAGGCGTTCCAGGACTGGACGGACTTCTACGTCCTCTCGGGGCGTCCGTTCGAGGCCGGCTGCAGCCTCGGCTCGCTCGCGAGCGAGATCGTCAAGACCGATCTCGACGTGCACGACCGGCTCGCGGAGGTGTTCGCGCAGTGGCGCGAGATCTTCCGCGTCGGGCTCGATCGCATGCGGCAACTCGGCCGCATCGACGCGTCCGCCGACCCCGCGCGGCTCGCCGACATGTTCCTCGCGGCGTATCAAGGCGGCATGCTCCTCGCTCAGGTCGCCCGGGACATCGGCCCCCTGCGGGACGCGCTCTCTGCGGCGGTTGACCATCTGCGGACGTTCGCGACGTCTGACGACCAGCACATGGGCTGACGCGGCGCATCCGAGCCTCGGGTGTCGGAGCGCGGAAGGAGGTCTGGCGAGCTGGTAAGACGACCACGTCGGGCGACGCGAATGGGCGTCCGCTCTGTTAGCAGAATCGGACGGCTCGCCGACATCCAGCCTCACGAATTCATGGGCTCGATGGCGTGATGGCTGCCGGCCCTGACGTAAAGGAGGTGCCGTCCTACCTGGAATGATCTGGATTGCCTAGATCGAGAATCTTCCAGAAGGGCGGCACCTGCTGCGCGTGCCAAACGATTGCGGCGTAAGCGACGCATCGAACAACGCGCCAACGCCTGGGCCCGCGGACTGACGCTGACCACCGGGGCGTCCGGGCTGATCGGTGCGGTCGGCGCCCCGTTGCTGCGGCTGCTGGCCGAACAGTCCGGGCTGCGCTAAGCCAGCCCGGCCACCCTGCGCCGAGTGCTACTCAACGCGCCAGCCCGCCTCGTGCGCCGCGCCCGTAAACGGCTGACCCGCCTCGACGACACCCACCCGCACCAGACCGACCTCATCCTCGCCTGGAACAAGATCCACGCCATGGTCACCCCGCCGTAACGGCAATCCCACCCGCCCCGACCAGACGAG
>NZ_JAEVHN010000264.1:0-8077 GCF_016803375.1 Micromonospora sp. 4G55 | reverse complement strand
CCGGGGCGGCGTGGGCCTCGGTGACCGGGCCGGCGAAGACGCCACCGGCGAAGGCCAGACCAGCGATACCCAGAACGCTCTTACGCAGAATGGTGGTGTTCATCAGAGTGGCTCCATTCGGGGGTTGGCATCCTCGCTCGATGGGGGTCGAGCAGGGTGCAAGCACCACGGACGGCGCTCAAAGAAGATCAAGGGGAAAGTCTTCACCCGGCAGGCTTCGCAAGCGGCTCACGGCGCCGGGTCCATGTGTAACGACCGGCGGCCCACCATCATTCCGGGGGCCCGCATCCCGGGCGGCCCAGGTGTTCGGGCCAGGCCAGCGGGTGCTGCTGCGATCGTCCAGGTGATGTAACGACGCCGGGCCGGCCACCATTCCGCCGCCCGGGTGCCGCCGGTCACGGGACGGCCCGGCGCTGGCTGGCCCAGACCCGACATCCGGGGTGCGCCCAGCGGAGCAGGTACCGGACATCCGGCACGGCGAGGCCAATGCGGAGCGTAGATCCGGGCACGCTGATCCGGCCCGAACCGGACATCTCGACACGGCGAGGGACCGGGCGGACCGTGGCCGCGCACTCGGCGGGCACCGGACCGGGCGGCCGGCCCGAGGCGGTCGACCCGGCCCGCGTCGTGGGGGTGATCGGTGCCGAGAACGGGCGAAATCGGCCGGAGCGGAGGTGGTGGGAGCGGTGGCGCGGAACGGGAGGAAATGGGCGGAGGGCGGAATGCGGGCGGCCTGGTCGGCTGCGCGGGGCGGAGTCGGCGTTACCCTGACACCATGCAGGCCGTCGTCAGCACCGCGCCCCACCTGGCCCGCCCGGCCGTCCCGCCGTGGTGGCGCGCACCCTGGCGGAGCTGGCCGGCCCCACCCGGGGGGTGGTGGAGCTGCCGGTGCGGTTGATGTGGAACGCCGACCGGACGTTCGACCTGGGCGACCCGGACCAGCTGCTCTGGATGTACGAGAACGTGCTGCGGGAGACCACCCGCGCCGAGGACCTGCGGCACCTGATCAACGGCCGGACGTTGCGGCTGGTGTGGCGGCGGCTGAACCTGCCCCGGGGCGTCCGGCAGGCGTGGGAGAGCCGGCACCGGGGTCTGCGTACCGCGTGAGCGGCCCCCACCTGCACGAGTTCTACCGGGAGGTCGCCCGGGTGGCGCTCACGGCGGCCGGGCCGCACCGGTTCGTGCTCGGCGGCGGGGTGGCCTGGGCCGCGCACGGGCTGGTCACCCGCCCCACCGAGGACGTCGACCTGTTCGCCGACGTGGAGGGCGCCGCGGCGGCCGCCGCCGCGGAGGTACGGACGGCCCTGGAGCGCGCCGGGTTCGAGGTGGCCGACGCCGACCCGGACAGCGACCTGGGCGGGCTGTTCGACGGCTTCGACCGGGACATGAAGGACTTCGTGGTCACCCGCGGCCCGAGGCGGATCCGGCTGAGCCTCGCCCGGCTCGACCGGTACCGCTCCCCCGTGGTGATGGACTTCGGCCCGGTAATGGACGTCCGCGACCTGGTGGCGAACAAGACCGCCGCGCTGGTCAACCGGCGCGAGGTCCGCGACTACATCGACGTGTCGGCGGCGCTGGACCACTACCCGGTGGCCGAGCTGCTGGCGCTGGCCCGACAGGTCGACCCGGCGCTGGACGACGACGACGTCCGGGAGGCGGGCCGCTACCTGGACCGGGTGCCGGACCAGCGGTTCACCCGCTACGGCCTGGACGCGGCGCGGATCGCCGAGGTCCGTCGCCGGCTGGCCGCCTGGCCCCGCTGACCGCCGCGACGGCCAGCGGGGCGCGCCGCGCTCACTTGGTGAAGCGGCCGCCGGTCACGCCGAGGATCTCGCCGGTGACGTAGCTGGACTCCTGCGAGGCGAAGAAGACGTACGCGGGGGCGAGCTCCGCCGGCTGTCCGGGCCGTCCCATCGGGGTGTCGGTGCCGAATTGCTTGACCTTCTCCTGCGGCATTGTGGCCGGGATGAGCGGCGTCCAGATCGGGCCGGGGGCCACCGCGTTGACCCGGATGCCCTTGTCGGCCAGTTGCGCCGCGAGCCCCTTGGTGAAGTTGGCGATCCCCGCCTTGGTGGTGGCGTAGTCGAGCAGTTGCGGTGACGGGTCGAAGGCCTGGATCGACGTGGTATTGATGATCGTGGCGCCGTCGTCCATGTGCGGGATCGCCTCCTGGCACAGCCAGAACATGGCGTACAGGTTGGTCTTCAGGACCCGGTCGAACTGGGGGGTGCTGATGCCGGCGATGCCGTCGTCCTGGGACATCTGGTAGGCGGCGTTGTTCACCAGGATGTCGATGCCGCCCAGGTCAGCCAGGGTCCGCTTGACCAGCTCCCGGCAGTGGCCCTCGTCGGTGAGGTCGGTGCGCACCGCCACGCCCCGGCGGCCGGCCTCCTCGACCAACCGCACCGTCTCGCGGGCGTCGGCGTCCTCCTCCTCGCTCAGGTAGGAGATGACCACGTCGGCGCCCTCCCGGGCGAAGGCGATCGCCACCGCGCGGCCGATGCCGGAGTCACCGCCGGTGATCAGGGCCCGCTTGCCGGTCAGCCGGTCGCTGCCCCGGTACGACTCCTCGCCGTGATCCGGCTTCGGGCCCATCTCGCCGGTCGAGCCGGGCGCGGACTGCTGCTGGGCGGGCTGGCCCTGCTGCTGGCCGTACTGCTCGGTGGGGTCCTGCTGGGTGTACTGATCCTCGCTCACCGGTGCTCCTCGGGGTCGTTCGTCCGGCCTTCTGCTCGTCTGCCCTACCCGGCGGACCGGGCCGGAAACGAGGGCGACCGCCGCCCCGATGACCTCGGTGTTACGCGACGGTGGCCGGCGGCGCTGGTGTGGTGGAACACCTCGGGCCGCGGTGGCGGTAGTGACGGCGGCTCGTTATGGTGCGCAACGGCGCCCACAAGGCGCCTCTCCCCCATTGGAAGGGCACCGCATGACCTCCTCCTCCGGCGCCTCGCGGCGCCAGGTGCTGGCCGTCGCCGCCGCCGCGGCGACCGCCCCCCTGATCGCCGGCGCCCCCGCCCGCGCCGCCGAAGCGACGGGACCGAAGATCTGGGACCTGACCGTCCTCGGCACCTCGGACACGCACGGCAACGTCTACAACTGGGATTACTACAAGGACGCCGAGTACGACGACAGCAAGCACAACGACGTCGGCGTCGCCAAGCTGGCCACCCTGGTCAATCAGATCCGCGCCGAGCGCACGGGCAAGGCGACCCTGGTCCTCGACGCCGGCGACACCATCCAGGGCACGCCGCTGGCCACCTACTACGCCAAGCAGGAGCCGATCACCACCAGCGGTGAGACGCACCCGATGGCGAACGCCATGAACATCCTGAAGTACGACGCCGTGACGCTGGGCAACCACGAGTTCAACTACGGCCTGCCGCTGCTGGCCACCTGGATCTCGCAGCTGGGCTTCCCGGCGCTCGCCGCCAACGCGGTCAACGCGGCCACCGGCAAGCCGGCCTACCTGCCGTACGTGATCAAGAAGGTCCGCCTCGGCGGCTGGGACTCCCCGACCATCAACGTCGGCATCCTCGGCCTCACCAACCCGGGCGTAGCCATCTGGGACAAGGGCAACGTCGAGGGCAAGCTGGTCTTCCCGGGCATGGTCGAGACCGCCGCCAAGTGGGTGCCGATCATGCGCGAGCGCGGCGCCGACCTGGTCATCATCTCGGCGCACGGCGGCGACAGCGGCACCTCCAGCTACGGGCCGGAGCTGCCGAACGAGAACCCGGTCGCGCTGATCGCCCAGCAGGTCCCCGGCATCGACGCGATCCTCTTCGGTCACGCCCACGCCGAGGTGGTGGAGAAGTTCGTCACCAACACGGCCACCGGCGAGCAGGTGCTCACCGCCGAGCCGTCGAAGTGGGGCCAGCGGCTGACCCGGATGGACTTCACCGTCCAGAAGGTGCGCGGCACCTGGAAGGTCGTCACCAAGCGCGCCACCATGCTCAACACCAACACCGTGGTCGAGGACCCGGCGGTCCTCGCGGCCGTGCGCGGCCAGCACGGCAAGACCGTCGACTACGTCAACACGGTCGTCGCCCAGTCCTCCGAGGAGCTGTCGGCCGCCGAGTCGCGGTACAAGGACACCCCGATCCTGGACTTCATCAACCACGTCCAGACCGAGGTCGTCACCGCGGCGCTGGCCGGCACGTCGTACGCGGCGCTGCCGGTGCTGTCGATCGCCGCCCCGTTCAGCCGCACCGCGGTCTTCCCCCAGGGCGAAGTGCGGATCCGCGACGTGGCCGGCCTCTACGTCTTCGACAACACCCTCGAGGCCGTGGTGCTCACCGGCGCCGAGGTGAAGGCGTACCTGGAGTACTCGGCGAAGTACTTCGTCACCCTGCCGGTGGGCGCGGCCGTCGACCCGGCCACCATCAGCGACCCGGCCGTGCCGGACTACAACTACGACGTGATCTCGGGCGTCGACTACGACATCGACATCAGCAAGCCGGTCGGCCAGCGGATCACCCGCCTGGTGCTGGCGGGCACCGACACCCCGGTCGCCGACACCGCGCAGTTCGTCATCGCGGTGAACAACTACCGGCGCAGCGGCGGCGGCAACTTCCCCGGCATCGTCAAGACCCAGGTCTACAACGAGCAGCAGGAGATCCGCCAGCTGCTGATCGACTGGGCGCAGGCGAAGGGGACCATCGACCCGGCCGACTTCTACGTCCCGAACTGGAAGCTGGTGCGCGAGGGCGTGCCGGTCTTCTGAGCCGTACCACCGACACCCGCCGACGGGCCGCGGGGATCGATCCCCGCGGCCCGTTTCGCGTCCGGGCCGCCCCGCCGGTCGCGGTCAGCCGCCCGGCCCGAGCCGGAGGTGCCACTCGTCGTCGTTGGTCGACTCGGGTCGGTCGCGGCGCGGATCGGTCTCGGTGAGCTCCACCCGCTCGTCGGGGCGGACCGCCGGCGGCAGCTCACCGAAACGCACGTGGCGGAGGAAGGCGTACTCCTCGTCGTCGAACGAGGTGGGCTCCGGGTCGCTCATGCCCGCATTGTGCCGCCGCCGGTCCAGCACCGCCGTCCCATCGACGACGCCCGCCCAGTTAAGCGCGCCGCCAGTGGCGCCGGCGACGAGGTGGGGACACCTGCGCGCGGTACGGATGACCGCTCCGGGGGTGCTCGAACAGGTCGTCGTGCCTGACCGGGGGTGTCAGCCGGAGCGGGTGGTCATCGGCTGGGCGGGGGCCGACGGTGTGCGCTGCCGTACCGGCGGGAGGCGGTCCAGCAGCGCCAGACCGGCCCGGACGGGAGCCCGGGTCAGCGTCTGGTCGAAGCTGGCCCGGCCCTGGCAGAACCGGACGAACATCCCCCAGCCGGCCGGCGTCGCCAGCAGAGCGTGGAAGACGTCGGGCCGGCGTTCGAACACCTCCAGCAGCCGCTGCCCGGCCCGCATCGACGGGACCATCTGCTCGGCCACGTCCCGCTGGTAACCGGCCAGGTCACCGGCGCGACCGCCGCGCCGGCGAGCGCCCCGGAGCGCAACGCGTAGCTGATCCCCTCCCGACTCCACGGCTCCAGCAGGCCGGCCGCGTCACCGGCGACCAGCACCCGGCCGTGCCGCAGCGGCGAATCCTCCGCGCGGCAGCGGGTCAGGTGCCCGGAGTCGTGCTCGGCCGCCACCCCGGACAGCCCGAGCCGGTCGACGAAGCGGCGCAGGTACTCGCGGGTCCGCTCCCCCTCGCCGCGGGCGGCGATCACCCCCACCGTCAGGCTCGACCCCTTGGGGAACACCCAGGCGTACGAGCCGGGTACCGGTCCCCAGTCGAGCAGCAGCCGGCCGCGCCAGCGCCGCTGCTCGGCCGGCGGCACCGGCAGCTCCCGCTCCAGGCCCAGGTCCACCTGGCGGAAACGGACACCCACGTGCCGGGAGCTGACCCCCGAGGAACCGTCCGCCCCGACCACCGTCCGGGCGTGCACGGTCTGGCCGTCGGCCAGCCGTACGCGTACCCCGTCGGGGTCCTGGTCGATGCCGCGCACCGCGACGCCCTCGCGCAGCTCGGCCCCGGCGCGACCGCGGCCGCGCGCAGCCGGTCGTCGAACTCGTCCCGGCGGACCATCGCCACCAGCGGGGTGCGGTGCCGGCGGGTGAAGGCGCGTCGCCCGTCCCGGGTGAAGGTCACCCGGTCGACCCGGTCGTGCGCGGGCACCTCGATGCGGCCGGCGACCGCCGTCAGCGAGGTGCCGATCAGGCCGCCACCGCACGTCTTGTACCGGGGGTGCACGGCCCGGTCCAGCACCAGCGTGCGCACCCCGGCGGCGGCCGCGGCGTGGGCGGCGGAGAGCCCGGCGGGGCCGGCGCCGACGACGACGAGATCCCAGGTGATCACGGGCTCCACCCTAGGGCACCCCGGCGCGGCCGGCCGCTCACGACCGACCGATCGGGTGGGCATTGTCGGTCACCCGGCGGGTAAGCCGCGGTACCCAGACCGCTCGTGCGACGGGCGGGTCACGGCAAGGAGGTCACCATGCAGCAGGTACGTCTGTCGGAGGCCGAGGTACGGGTGTACGACGCGGTCGCCACGCTGGAGGCGCGCGGCCAGGTGCCGTACCCCGACTCGATCGCCCAGGAGGCGGGGATGGCGGAGGAGGAGGTGCACGAGCCGTTGCACCTGCTCACCGAGAAGGACCTGCTGCACCGGGAGGACTCCCCGATGGCCGGGCTGGACTTCGGCCCGCGGTGGTGTGCCCGCCAGATGGCGTGATCGGTTTGCCCGTCGGGGCGCCGGGTAGCGGTCGGTCATGGCTGATCGCCGGGCCGCCGTGACGGACGCGGGTGACCGACGCCGCTGGCAGGCCCTCGGCGTCGGGCTGGTCGCGGCGTTCATGACGCTGCTGGACGTCAGCATCGTCAACGTGGCCGTCCCGTCGATGGATCGGGCGCTGCACGCGAGCCCGAGCGACCTGCAGTGGGTGCTCTCCGGGTACGCGCTGACGTTCGGGCTGATCCTGGTGCCCGCCGGCCGGTTCGGCGACGCCCGCGGGCGACGCACCGCCTTCGTGGTGGGCGTCGCCCTCTTCACGCTCACCAGCGCCCTCGCCGGGCTGGCCACCTCGCCCGCCTGGCTGGTCACCGCCCGGCTGCTCCAGGGGGCCGCCGCCGGGGTGGTCAACCCCCAGGTGACCGGCCTGATCCAGCAGCTGTTCCCAGGCGCCGAACGGGGCCGCGCCTTCGGGCTGCTCGGCGCGACCATCGGCATCTCCACCGCGGTCGGCCCGCTGCTCGGCGGGCTGCTCATCCAGCTCGGCGGCGAGGAACACGGCTGGCGCTGGGTGTTCTTCGTCAACGTGCCGGTGGGCATCCTCGCGGTGGTGCTCGGCTGGCGGCTGCTGCCCACCCGACCGACCGGGCAGCCCGACCGGCACCGACTCGACCCGGTCGGCGTCCTGCTGCTCGGCGTCGGCGTACTGCTCCTGCTGCTGCCGCTGGTGCAACGCGAGCAGTGGCAGAGCCCGTGGAAGTGGGCGCTCGTGCCGGCCGGCCTGGCGGTCCTGGTCGGCTTCGGCCTCTGGGAGCGCCGGTACGCCCGCCACCGGACACCCCTGTTCGACCTGCGGCTGTTCCGGCTGCGCTCGTACACCCTCGGCGCGTTGATCGCGCTGGTCTACTTCGGCGGGTTCACCGCCATCTTCTTCATCTTCACGCTCTACCTGCAGAACGGCCTCGGCTACAGCGCGCTGATCGCCGGCCTGGCGATCACGCCGTTCGCCCTCGGCTCCGCGCTGGCCTCGACGCTCGGCGGCCGGATCGTCAACCGCTTCGGCCGCCCGCTGGTCGGCATCGGGCTGGTCGTCGTGGTGATCGGCCTCGGCACGGTGGTGATCGTGCTGCGCGGCTCGCCGCAGCACTCCGTACCGCTGCTGACCGCGGTGCCGCTGCTGGTGGCCGGGCTGGGCAGCGGACTGGTCATCACGCCGAACCAGACCCTCACCCTCTCCCAGGTGCCGGTGCCGCAGGCGGGCAGCGCGGACCGCTGCTGACCGCGGTGCCGCTGCTGGTGGCCGGGCTGGGCAGCGGACTGGTCATCACGCCGAACCAGACCCTCACCCTCTCCCAGGTGCCGGTGCC
>NZ_JAEVHN010000263.1:0-8086 GCF_016803375.1 Micromonospora sp. 4G55 | reverse complement strand
CGAGGTCGAGGCGTACGCGGGGACGGCCGGCGACCCCGCCTCGCACGCGCACCGGGGGCGCACCCCGCGCAACGCGGTCATGTTCGGCCCGGCCGGCCACGCCTACGTCTACTTCACCTACGGCATGCACTGGTGCATGAACGTGGTCACCGGCCCGGACGGCGAGGCGGCCGCGGTGCTGCTGCGCGCCGCCGAGGTGGTCGACGGCATCGAGGTGGCCCGCGCCCGCCGGCCGCCGTACGCCGGGACGTCGACCTGGCGCGCGGCCCGGCGCGGCTCTGCCGCGACCCTCGGCATCGACCGCTCGGCGTACGGCCTGGACCTGCTGGGCGACGGCCCGGTCCGGCTGCGGCCGGCGGTGGCGCCGGTGCCGGAGGCGGCGATCTCCGCCGGCCCCCGGGTCGGGGTGACCGGGGCGCACGACGTGCCCTGGCGGTTCTGGATCACCGGCGACCCGACGGTGAGCAGCTACCGGCGGCACGTCCCGCGCCGGCGGGGTTGAGCTCCCCGGCGTGGCCGGGCGACTCTGTCGGGGGGTGTGGCCATAATCACGCCACGCACTCATCGACGGATCGGAGGACGGTCATGCCCACGCTGCTCGCGATCGGCACCGCCAAGGGGCTCTTCCTCGCCACCAGCCCGGGCGGACGCGGCTGGGAGGTGAGCGGCCCGCACTTCCCGATGACCGGGGTCTACGCCGTCGCCGTCGACCCCCGCCCCGGCACGCCCCGGCTGCTCGTGGGAATGACCAGCTCGCACTTCGGGCCGAGCGTCGCCACCAGCGACAACCTCGGTGCCTCCTGGGCCGAGCCGGAGCAGGCGCCGGTGGCCTTCCCGGCCGACACCGGCGCCAGCCTCGGCCGGGTCTGGCAGATCGTCCCGGGCGGCGCGGACGCGCCCGAGGTGGTCTGGGCGGGCACCGAGCCCTCGGCGCTGTTCCGCTCCACCGACGGCGGGCGCAGCTTCACGTTGGTCCGCTCGCTCTGGGACCACCCCCACCGGGAGCAGTGGGGCGCCGGCTTCGGCGGCCAGGCGGTGCACACCGTGCTGCCGCACCCGCGCGACCCGAACCGGATCCTGGTCGCCATGTCCACCGGCGGGGTCTACCGCTCCGAGGACGCCGGCCAGAGCTGGTCGCCGGGCAACACCGGCATCCGGGCGTACTTCCTGCCCGACGAGTGGCCCGAGTTCGGCCAGTGCGTGCACAAGGTCGCCCGGGACGCGGGCAACCCGGAGCGGCTCTACGCGCAGAACCACCACGGCGTCTACCGCTCCGACGACGACGGCCGCACCTGGACGTCGATCGCCGACGGCCTGCCCAGCGATTTCGGCTTCCCGATCGTGGCCCACCCGTCGCGTCCCGGCACGGTCTTCACGTTCCCGCTGGTCGCCGACTCCCAGCGGTACCCGGTCGACCACCGGTGCCGGGTGTTCCGCTCGACCGATGCCGGCGACAAGTGGGAGCCGCTGTCGGTGGGGCTGCCGGACGAGCCGTTCCACCCCTCGGTGCTGCGGGACGCGATGTGCGCCGGCGGGGCGGGCGACGTCTACTTCGGCACCCGCTCCGGCGAGGTCTACGCCAGCCGCGACGACGGCGACTCCTGGTCGCTGGTCGCCGCCCACCTGCCGGACGTGCTCTGCGTCCGGGCGGCGGAGGTCTGACGATGGTCACCGTGCTGGTGCCGGGCCCGCTGCGCGGCGAGGCCGGCGGCGCGAGCCGGCTCACCGTGGAGGCCGCCGGCTCGGTGGGGGCCGTCCTCGACGCGCTCGCCGACTCCTGGCCCCGACTGGCCCGCCGGATCCGCGACGAGCGGGGCGAACTGCGCCGGTACGTCAACGTCTACGTCGACGGGGAGGACTGCCGGCACGCCGGGGGAGTGGCCGCGCCGGTCCCCGACGGGGCCGAGGTGCAGGTGCTGCCCTCGGTGGCCGGCGGCTGACGCCCGACGGGGGGCAGCCCTGGTGTCCATGATCCGCTAGCATTCGGCGCTCATCGAGGATGGACAGGGGAGCGGCGGCATGGACGCGCACCAGGCGGGTTACCTCGTGGGCCGACTGGCCTGCCTCGTCGTCCCGCTGCTGCTGATCGTCGGGCTGGTGGTGCTCGGCGTGGTCCTGCTCGTCCGCAAGGGCCGCCCGGCCCCGCCGCCGCACCACCCCGGCGGGTTCCACCCGGCGCCGTTTCCCGCTCCGCCGTATCCGGCCCCGCCGCCGTCCAACCAGGCCTACGCCGTGCCCGGGCCATCGCGCCCTGCTCACCCAGGGCCGGGGCCGTACGGCGAGGCCTATCCGGTGCCCGGGCCATCGCGCCCCGCTACCTCAGGGCCGGGGCCACACGGCGAGGCCTACCCCGTGCCCGGGCCGCCGCGCCCCGCTCACCCAGGGCCGGAGCCGCGCGGTGAGGCGTACCCGCCGCACGGATGGTCCCCGCCGGGAGATGGTCCGGGGTGAGCGATATGCCTGCCAGGCATATTTATGCCTCACCGGCATATCGCTCACTGGACCATCGATCCGCCGGGCACTGCCGCTGACATCGCCGAGGTTTGGGAAGCGCGGCCGCACGGGTGACCGGGGCCACCCCAGGACGCTTCGGTGGCGGAATAGTTGACTCGTCAAATATGTTGTGGGCAGCGTCCGGGTGGCCACCGCGGCCCCGGTCTTCTCACGCGAGGAGCTGGTCATGCAGTTCGGAGTCTTCACCGTCGGTGACGTCACGGTCGACCCGACCAACGGTCGGGAACCGACCGAGCATGAGCGGATCAAGGCGATGGTGGCCATCGCGCTGAAGGCCGAGGAGGTCGGCCTCGACGTCTTCGCCACCGGCGAGCACCACAACCCGCCGTTCGTGCCCTCGTCGCCCACCACCATGCTCGGCTACATCGCGGCACGCACGCAGCGGCTGCTGCTCTCCACCTCGACCACGCTGATCACCACCAACGACCCGGTGAAGATCGCCGAGGACTACGCGATGCTCCAGCACCTGGCCGACGGCCGGGTGGACCTGATGATGGGTCGCGGCAACACCGGGCCGGTCTACCCGTGGTTCGGCCAGGACATCCGCAACGGCATCCCGCTGGCCATCGAGAACTACGACCTGCTGCGCCGGCTCTGGCGGGAGGACGTCGTCGACTGGCAGGGCCGCTTCCGTACCCCGTTGCAGTCGTTCACCTCGACGCCGCGCCCGCTCGACGGCGTGCCGCCGTTCGTCTGGCACGGCTCGATCCGCAGCCCAGAGATCGCCGAGCAGGCCGCGTACTACGGCGACGGCTTCTTCGCCAACCACATCTTCTGGCCGAAGGAGCACACCCAGCGGATGGTCGGGCTCTACCGGCAGCGCTTCGCCCACTACGGGCACGGCACCCCGGAGCAGGCCATCGTCGGCCTCGGCGGTCAGGTGTTCGTCCGGAAGAACTCGCAGGACGCGGTCCGGGAGTTCCGGCCGTACTTCGACAACGCCCCGGTCTACGGGCACGGGCCGTCGCTGGAGGAGTTCAGCCGGGAGACCCCGCTGACCGTGGGCAGCCCGCAGCAGGTCATCGACCGCACGCTGGGCTTCCGCGAGTACGTCGGCGACTACCAGCGGCAGCTGTTCCTCATGGACCACGCGGGCCTGCCGCTGAAGACCGTGCTGGAGCAGCTCGACATCCTCGGCGAGGAGGTCGTCCCGGTGCTGCGCAAGGAGTTCGACAGCCTGCGCCCCGCCGGTGTGCCCGAGGCGCCCACGCACGCCTCGCTGCTCGCCGCCCGGGATGCCGCCGACCTGACCGGTACGGAGGCGACCCGATGACCCGGCGCACCCTGGCCGTGGTCTCGGCCGGCCTCAGTCAGCCCTCCTCGACCCGACTGCTCGCCGACCAGCTTGCCGCGGCCGCCCGCGACGAGCTGGTCCGGCGCGGCCACGAGGTCGAGCTGCGCACCGTCGAGCTGCGCGACCACGCGCACGACGTGGTGAACAACATGCTCACCGGGTTCCCGTCGGCGGCGCTGCGCGAGGCTCTGGACACGGTGGCCGGCGCGGACGGCGTCGTGGCGGTCACGCCCATCTTCAACGCGTCGTACAACGGGCTGTTCAAGTCCTTCTTCGACGTGGTGGAGGCCGGGTCGCTGGTCGACCGGCCGGTGCTGATCGCCGCGACCGGCGGCACCGCGCGGCATTCGCTCGCCCTGGAGCACGCCCTCCGCCCGATGTTCAGCTACCTGCGGGCGGTGGTCGTCCCGACGGCGGTCTTCGCCGCCCCGGAGGACTGGTCTGGTGGCACCGCCGACGGCGCGCTGCGCGGCCGGATCCTGCGCGCCGGCGCGGAGCTGGCCGACCAGGTCGAGCGGCGCCCGCCGTCGACCGGCCCGGTCGACCCGTTCGCCCTCACCACCGACTTCGCGCAGCTCCTCGGCGGCCGGGACGGCTGAGCGGTCACTCCGCCCGGTCGTACGGGTGGGCGACCAGCACCGGGCAGTGCGCGTGGTGCACGACCGTCTGGCTGACGGAGCCGAGCAGCAGCCCGGTGAAGCCGCCCCGCCCCCGGGTGCCGATCGCCAGCATCGAGGCCGCACCGCTCGCCTCGATCAGCCCCTGCGCCGCGCCGGCCGCCCGGACCGGGTGCTCGCGCACCACCAGGTCCGGGTGGTCGGCCCGGACGGCGGCGGACGCCCCGGCGAGCAGCCGCACCGCCTCCGCCTGGTACGCGGCCTGCGACTCCTCGATCTCCTCCGGCACCGGACGGTCCCCGTCCGGCGGGCCGACGTGCACCAGCACCAGCGGCACGTCCCGGCGGGCCGCCTCGTCGGCGGCGTACCCGGCGGCCAGCCGGGCGGATTCCGAGCCGTCCACCCCCACCACCACCGGCCCGTCCACCGGGATCGGCTGCTCGTCGGGGCGGACCACCAGCACCGGGCAGTGCGCGTGCGCGGCGACCTGGGCGCCGACCGAGCCGAGCAGCAGCCCGGCGAAGCCGCCCAGCCCCCGGCTGCCCACCACCACCAGCTCGGCGCGGCGGGACTCCTCGATGAGGGTGGCGCCCGGGCCGCCGGCGACCTGGCGTACCTCGATGGTCAGTTCGGGCCACCGGCCGGCGAGTTCCGCCGCGGTGCGCTCCAGCATCTTCCCCGACTCCTCGGTCGGCGCCGGCAGCCCCAGGTCGTACGGGTTGAGCGGCACTCCGTAGCCGAGTGGGTGCAGGTAGCCGTGCACCAGGTGCAGCGGCCGGCGGCGCAGCGCGGCGGCGCGGGCCGCGTGCTCGGCGGCGACCAGGCTGGACGGCGATCCGTCGACGCCTGCCACGACCGGTCGGTTCATCAGCACCCCCACGACTCGTCAGCTCATTGTCGACGTACCCGGCGCACCGCACGGGCATTCGGCACCGACCCGCGCGCCGCCACCGGGCGTCAGCGTCCGCGCGTCGGCGCCTGGGCGTCGGACGGCGGCCCGACGGCGGCGGCCTTTCGGTCGCCAGGGCCGGGACCATCGGCCCTGACGTCGTCGGCCGGCGCGGTGTGCAATGGAGTCAGGACACCGAGGTCCCCGGCCCCGCCGAGGTGAGGAGGACCAGCCCATGACCCCACTGGACATGCTGCGTGAGCACCCGTTCCTGACCGGCCTGCCGCCGGAGTGGCTGCCCCGGTTGACTGGGTAGGCCCGGCCGGTGGCCTGGCATCCCGGCCACCGGCTGTTCCGCGCCGGCCAGCCGGCGGAGCGGTTCTGGCTGGTCCGGGGCGGCGAGGTGGCGCTGGACTTCCCGGTGCCCGGGCGGGGCGACGTCGGCATCGAGATGATCGGTCCGGGCGGGGTGCTGGGCTGGTCCTGGCTCTTCCCGCCGTACCGCTGGCAGTTCGGCGCAGTCGCCGTGCGGCGCACCACCACCGTGGAGTTCACCGCCGCGGGGGTGCGCCGGTTGATGGACTCCGACGACGCGCTCGGCCGGCAGCTCACCACCCGGTTCATGAGCGTGGTGGTGGACCGGCTCCAGGCGTCCCGGGGGCGGCTGCTGGACCTGTACGGCTACCCGACCTCGTCGGCGAGCTGATAGGTCCGCTTCCGCTGCCGGGGGGCGTGGCGCGCCGCCGGGTCCCGCCCGCGCCGCCGGCCGATCAGGGTACGCGCGGCGAGCGCCACCGCGACGGCCAGCAGGACGACCGCGAGCGCCTGACCGAGGAAGGTCCCCACCGCGTACGTCAGGTCCTCGGGCCGGGCCGCCACGGGACCGTCGGCCCACTCGGCCAGCTGTGCGTCCAGCCCCGCGGCCAGCACCAGCCACCCCGCCCCGGCGGCGAGCGGACCGGCCGACGGTCGGGGCAGCAGAACCGCCAGCGGCACCGCCACCAGCAGCGTCACCTGCAGGGCGAGCGCGGCGACCGGGGTGCCGAGCCGGGAATCCAGCGACGTCCAGACGTCGAGCGCCACCGCGTCGGCGACCCCCAGCCGGGCAGCGCCAGCACGAGCAGCGCGCCCGACAGCGCCGCCCCGGCGGTCGTGACCAGGGCGCCCCCGGTTGCTCCGGCGCAGCGTCACCACCAGCAGCGCGAGGGTGGCGAGCGACAGCACCCCGACCGCCCACGGCGTGCCGGCCACACGCAGTGCCAGCCGCCCGGTGTCCAGCGGTCCGCACTCGACGGGGTAGTGGTCGCACTCGTACGCCCGGCCGCCCACCCACAGCAGCGTCTCCCACGCCAGCAACAGCACGCCGACCCCGACCGGCAGCGCCGGCAGCAGCAGGACCCGGCGACCCACGGAGGTGGTTGGGGCGGCCCGCCGCACCAGCCCGGTCAGCCACCGGCAGAGCAGCACCGCCACCGCAGCGAGCACGACCAGGCTCGGCAGCAGCGGCCAGCCGTCCGGCCGTGGCTGGTGGACCAGTCCGGTGTACGGGGCGAGGTACGTCCCGGCGAGCAGCCCCACGGCGAACACCGCCCCGAGCGCGGCGGGCCGCTCCGGGCGCCCGGCGAGCTGTCGTCCCCGTACGTCGCGCCAGACGCCGTCGGCCAGGAAGATCGCCGGCTGGATCGCGGCCAGCGCCAGCACGGCGAGCCCAGCCCAGAGCACCTCCTCGCCGGCCGGCACGGCCAGCACTTCGTCGAAGACCATCAGCTCGACGAGGAGCTGCGCGTTGGTCAGCGCGACCGCGGTGAACACGCCGCCGGCGAAGAGCTGCCCGAGCGGGAAGGTCAGCGCGGCGGTCGGGTCGGCCAGTGCGGCGAGGCGGGTCGCCACGCTCGGGTGTCGCTCCCACAGCCGCTCCCACACCCGGGTCGGCAGCCCTCGGGGCGCCTCGGACCCCTGGTGCAGGGCGACCCGGATGCCGTCCGGGTCGCCGCCGGCGGCGCGGACGTCCGCCTGGTGCTCGCGCAACCGTAGGAACGCCCGGGTGGCGAGTTCGGCGAGGACGGCCAGCACGGTGGCCCGCACCACCACGCCGAGCGCCCCGCCCGCCGTCAGCGGGCCCGGCACCCAGATCAGCTGGGCGAGCAGCAGCAGCCCGGTGCCCAGCGCGGTGGCCCGGGTGCTGATCCGCAGCACGGTGGCGAAGCGCAGCCGCAGCAGGTCGTGGTTCTGCACGTGGGCCAGCTCGTGCCGGAGCACCGCCTCGAAGACCGCCCGGCCCTCCGGGCCCTTCGCCGCCGTGGCGAGCAGTTCCGGCCCGAGCGCCACGTACGGTTTGTCGCCCGTGCCGCCGGTGAACGCCCGCCGTCCCAGCCGGGTGCCGAGCAGCACCGGGACCGGCCGGCGCAGGGTGACCGAGGCGAGCACCTCGGCGATCACCTCCTCGGCGGCGCGGAACATGCCCGGTTCCAGCGGCCGGGTGTGCCGCCGCTGCCGCCGGGTCTGCCAGGCGAACAGCACCACGCCGGGCACCGCCAGCAGGTTGAAGAAGTTCGACATCCGCACGAACATCTCGCTGCACGGATGATCGAGCACGTCCCCGAGTCCGCAGCCGGGCCGGGCGAGCACGGTCAGCCCGAAGACGACGGCGAGCAGCACCGCCGAGCTGAACACCAGCGCGGCGAGCGGGAGCAGCAGGAAACCGGTCTCGTCCGGCGCCCGCGCCAGACCGGGGCCGGCGGGCTCACCGGTCGGGCTCCGGGTCGAGCACCA
>NZ_JAEVHN010000262.1:0-8086 GCF_016803375.1 Micromonospora sp. 4G55 | reverse complement strand
CTGGTCGGGGTCACCGGCACGGATCTGCTGGCCCTGGTGGTCTGCGCCGCGCTGCCGACCGCGCAGAACACCTACATCTTCGCCCGCGAGTACGGGCGGGCCGAGGTGGTGGCCCGGGAGACGGTGGTGGTGACCACCGCGTGCGCGATGGGGACGCTGGCGCTGATCGGCGCGCTGCTGGGCTGACCGGGGTTGTCAGCCCCGGGCCGGAATGACAAGATCGTCGCGTCGGCCCGACGGGTGGAAGGGGGTGCGCAGATGTCCATCACGACCAACGCCGCGCCCCACCCCGTTCACCGCTGACATCCCACGCACCCGGGGCGCGTCCATCCACTGCGGAGGAACACCGTGAGTGCACGGATCCACAACATCGGCATCGACTGCCGCGACACGTACGCCCTGGCCGGATTCTGGGCCCAGGTCTTCGAGTGCCCCCGCCAGCCGGACGACTTCCCCGGCGACCCGGAGGCGATGCTGCTGCCCCCGGGCGGACCGGAGGTGCTCTTCCTGGCCGTGCCGGACGAGAAGGTGGTGAAGAACCGCCTGCACCTCGACCTCGAGCCCACCGACCGGACCCGGGACGAGGAGGTGCAGCGCCTGCTCGGCATCGGCGCGGTCCAGGTCGCCGACCACCGCCGGCCGGACGGCTCCGGCTGGGTGGTGCTGGCCGACCCGGAGGGTAACGAGTTCTGCGTGCTGCGCAGCGCCGCGGAGCGGGCCGCCACGGCCGGCTGAGCCGACGAAGGCCCCGTCCACCTCGGTGGACGGGGCCTTCCTCAGGTCGTACGGGTCAGGACTTCTGCTCGATCTGCCCGCGCATGGTGGGCAGTTCGGCGGCGGCCTCGTCACCCGACTTGAAGTAGACGATGATCATGCCCAGGCTGCCCTTGTCGCTCCACACGCAGACACCGAGCGGCACGTTGGCGGCCTCGGCGTCGCCGCACTTGGCCTCCCCGCCCAGCGGCCCGGCGTCGACCTTCTTCATCTCGCCGAGCTGCACGGCGCTCTGGCCCGCGCCCTTGATGGTGTCGTCCAGCGTCTTCGAGGGGTTGGTGTTGAGCCCGGAGGCGGCGGCGATCATCACCAGGTCCTTCTTGACCGCCGTGCCGTAGAACGCGCCGACGGCGCTGGTGGCGTCCGGAAGGGACTTCTTGAGCTCCGTCTCCAGCCCGGTGGCGCCCTTGAGCAGAGCCGGATCGGTCGACTTGGCCCGACCGGCGAGCGTCGCCGGGGCGACCACCCGGGTCTTGGTGGCGTCGACGGTCTCCTTGACCTCGTCCTTGACCGCGAAGAACGCGATCGCGGCGCCGCCCAGGCAGAGCACCAGCACCACGGCGAGCGAGATCAGCACGATCTTGCCGACCTTGGACTTCTTGGCCGGCGGCGGGCTCGGGTCGCCGTACGGCTGGCCGCCCTGGGCCGGGAAGGCCCCCGGCTGCTGCGGCGGCGGGTAACCGCCCTGCTGCTGCGGCGCGGGGTAGCCACCCTGCTGCGGCGCGGAGTAGCCACCCTGCTGCGGCGGGGGATAGCCGCCGGGCTGCTGCGGAGCCGGGTAACCGCCCGACTGCTGCGGCGGCGGGTACGAGCCGTAGGGCGCGCCGCTTCCCGGCTGCGGAGGGTAGGGATCGGACGGCGGCTGCGACATGAGGTCAGCTCCAGACTCGTCAGGTGAGGACGGGTGATATTAGCCAGGCCACCGGGCACCCGCTGTCCCGTCCGCACCGGTTGCGACCGGTCGGCCGGGGGTCGACGGTCACGGTGACCGGCACCGCCCGAACGGGGCGTCCGACCACCGTGACCTGCGATTTCTGCCTCAGGAGCGCTTCTCGACCTGACCCCGGATGGTGGCGAACTCGGCCTTGGCCTTGGCCGCCGAAGAGAAGAACATCACGATCAGGCCGACGCTGCCCTCGTCGGCCCAGGTGCACACCCCGAGCGCGATGCCGGAGCTCTTGCCGGCGCCGCACTTGGCCACGCCCCCGAGCGGGCCGGGGTTGACCGTGGACATCTTCTTGACCGCCAGCGACGAGGACAGCCCGGCGACGGCGTCGTCCAGCTCCTTCTCGGGGAAGAGCACCGGGCCCGAGGCGCCGGCCACCATCACCAGGTTGCGCTTGCCGGCGCTGCCGTAGAAGGCGCCGACCGCGCCGGTCTCGTTGCGTACCCCGGACTTCATGTCCCGGACCATCTCGTCGGCGATCCGGCGCAGCTGCGGCTCGGTGTTCTTCGACCGGCCGGCCAGCGTCTTCGGCGTGACCAGCCGGATGTCCGGGGCCGGCTCGGCCTCCTCCTCCGACGGGCTCGGCTCGGGGGCCGCCGTGGTCGGGGCGGCGGAGACGCCGGGGCTGGAGCTGGCCTTCGGGTCCGGGTCGTCGTCGGAGAGCGCCACGTAGGCCAGGCCGCCGCCGCCCGCGCAGAGCACCAGCAACCCGGCGAGGACCAGCGACAGGATCAGGCCGAGCCGGGACTTCTTCGCCGGCGGCGGCGTCGGCGGCAGGCCGTACGCCGGCGCGCCGGCGAAGCCGTCCGGCTGCACGCCCGGGTACCCGCCCGGCTGCGCCGGCGGGTGGACCCCCGCCTGCCCCGACTGGTATGCGGGGTACGGCTGGGTGGGCTGCGGGTCGGCCGGCCGGCCGTACGGCTGGGTGGCGTCGGGGTGGCCGCCCTGCTGCGGCACGTGCGGCCAGGCCTGGGTCGGCCCGGTGCCCGGGGGCGGCGGTGGCTGGTGCGGCGGCGGGTACGAGCCGGGCTCCGGCTGCGTGGACCAGGGGTCGACCGGCGGTGTGGACATGCATCAGCTCCAGGCGAGGGTGAGAACGCGTGATGTTAGCGAGCCGTGGACCGGCTGCGCTGCCCCGTCCGAGTCTGACCGGGCCGGGCAAATGCCGGCCGGGGCGGGCCCGCGCCGGTGCCCAGACGCGATCGCGGTGGCCGGCGGCACCCGGTGACGGGCGTGCCGACCACCGCGATCGCGGTGCAGCGGGAGGGAATCAGCCGCGCAGGCTGGCGACTCCGCGCGGCAGGAACCGCTTGCCGGTGACCTTCTCGGAGGTGCCGGTCCGGTCCAGGTACGGCGTGACGCCGCCCAGGTGGAACGGCCAGCCGGCGCCCAGGATCATGCACAGGTCGATGTCCTGCGCCTCGGCGACGACGCCCTCGTCGAGCATCAGCCGGATCTCCTGCGCCAGCGCGTCCAGCGCGTTCTGGCGTACCTGCTCGGCGGTCAGCGGCTGGTCGCCGACCACGAGCAGCTTGGCGACCTCGTCGTTGATCTGGTCGTCGACCACGATCGGCTGGCCGGAGTCGGCGATCCGCTTGAGGTTCTCGCTGACGCCGAACCGGTCCGGGAAGGCGGCGTGCAGGGTGCCGCCCACGTGGTACGCCACGGCCGGCCCGACCAGCTGGAGCAGGGCGAGCGGGCGCATCGGCAGACCCAGCGGGTCCAGCGCGCTGTTCGCCACGTCCAGCGGGGTGCCCGCGTCGACGGCGGCGAAGACCGTGCCGAGGAAGCGGGTGAGCAGCCGGTTGACCACGAACGCCGGGGCGTCGGAGACCAGCACGGAGGACTTCCGGAGCTGCTTGCCGACGGCGAACGCGGTGGCCAGCGTGGCGTCGTCGGTCCGCTCGCCCCGGACGATCTCCAGCAGCGGCAGCACCGCCACCGGGTTGAAGAAGTGGAAGCCGACGACCCGCTCGGGGTGCTCCAGCTCCTCCGCCATCGCGGTGATCGACAGCGACGAGGTGTTGGTGGCGAGCACCGCCTCCGGCTTGACGATCTTCTCCAGCTCGGCCCAGACCTGCTTCTTGACGTTCAGGTCCTCGAAGACCGCCTCGATGACGAAGTCGGCGTCGGCGAAGACGCCCTTGTCGACCGAGCCGCTGACCAGGCCGTACAGCTTGGCGGCGGTGCCCTTGTCCATCCGGCCCTTGCTGACGGCCTTCTCGATCTGGGTGTGCACGTAGCCGACGCCCTTGTCCACCCGGGCCTGGTCCAGGTCGGTCATGACGACCGGCACCTGGAGGCGGCGGGCGAAGAGCAGAGCGAGCTGGCTGGCCATCAGGCCGGCGCCGACGATGCCCACCTTGGTGACCGGCCGGGCCAGGCCCTTGTCCGGCGCGCCGGCCGGCCGCTTGGCCCGCCGCTGCACCAGGTCGAAGGCGTACAGGCCGCTGCGCAGTTCCTCGGAGAAGACCAGGTCCGCCAGCGCCTCGTCCTCGGCGGCGGTGCCGGTGGCGAAGTCGGCGTCCTTCGCCGTCTCCAGCAGGTCCAGCGCCTTGTACGCGGCCGGGACCGCGCCGTGCAGCCGCTGGTCCAGGGTCTGCCGGGCGAAGTAGAGCACGCCCGCCCACATGTCCTTGTCGACCTCGGGCCGGGTCACGGTGACCTCGCCCCGCACGACGCCGGCGGCCCACTCCAGGGACCGCTCCAGGAAGTCGGCCGGCTCCAGCAGCACGTCCGCGATGCCCAGCTCGGCAGCCTGCTTCGGCTTGAGCATCTTGTTCTGCATCAGCGGGTTCTGGATGATCACCTGGGTCGCCGCCGGGATGCCGATCAGGTTCGGCAGCAGCTGAGTGCCGCCCCAGCCGGGAACCAGGCCGAGCGAGACCTCGGGCAGCGCCAGCGCCGCCGCGCCGCCGGAGAGGGTCCGGTAGTGGCAGTGCAGGGCCAGTTCCAGGCCGCCGCCCATCGCCGCGCCGTTGACGAAGGCGAAGGTCGGGATCTGGCTGTCCTTGAGCCGGGCGAAGACCCGGTGGCCGAGCCGGCCGATCTCCAGCGCCTGCTCGCGGTCGGCCAGCGCCGGCAGGCCGACGATGTCGGCGCCGACGCAGAAGATGTACGGCTTGCCGGTGACCGCGATGAACGCCGGGTCGGCGGCCAGCGCGGCGGTGATCGCCTCGTCCAGGCTGGTCAGACCGGCCGGGCCGAAGGTGTTCGGCTTGGTGTGGTCGAAGCCGTTGTCGAGGGTGATCAGGGCGGCCGGCTTGTCCAGCCCCGGCACCCGCACCGCGCGCAGCAGCGCCTTGGTGACGACCTCGTTCGGTGCGGCGAGCGCGCTCACTTGTTGCCCTCCCAGTGCGGGTTCTCCCAGATCACGGTGCCGCCCATGCCGATGCCGATGCACATGGCGGTGAGGCCGTAGCGGACCTCGGGGTGCTCGGCGAACTGGCGGGCCAGCTGGGTCATCAGCCGTACGCCCGAGGAGGCGAGCGGGTGGCCGATGGCGATCGCCCCGCCCCACGGGTTGACCCGCGGGTCGTCGTCGGCGATGCCGAAGTGGTCGAGGAAGGCGAGCACCTGCACGGCGAACGCCTCGTTCAGCTCGAACAGGCCGATGTCGTCGATGGTGAGGCCGGCGATGCGCAGCGCCTTCTCCGTCGAGGGGATCGGGCCGACGCCCATCACCTCGGGCTCGACGCCCACGAAGCCGTACGACACCAGGCGCATGGCGACCGGCAGGCCCAGCTCGCGGGCGGTGGCCTCGTCGGCGAGCAGGCTGGCGGTGGCGCCGTCGTTCAGGCCGGCCGCGTTGCCCGCGGTGACCTTGCCGTGCGGGCGGAACGGGGTCTTCAGGGTGGCGAGCTTCTCCAGCGAGGTCTCCCGGGGAGCCTCGTCGGTGGTGGCCAGGCCCCAGCCGCCGTCGGCGTCGCGGATCGCGACCGGCACCAGGTCGTCCTGGAGCTTGCCGTTGGCGTACGCCTTGGCGGTCTTCTGCTGCGAGGCGAGCGCGAACGCGTCGGTGCGGTCCTTGGTGATGTGCGGGACCCGGTCGTGCAGGTTCTCCGCGGTGGCGCCCATGACCAGCGCGGACGGGTCGACCAGCTTCTCCGCGATGATCCGCGGGTTGGGGTCGACGCCCTCGCCCATCGGGTGCCGGCCCATGTGCTCGACGCCGCCGGCGATGGCGATGTCGTACGCGCCCATGGCGATGCCGCCGGCGACGGCGGTGACGGCGGTCATCGCGCCGGCGCACATCCGGTCGATGGCGAAGCCGGGCACGGTCTTGGGCAGCCCGGCCAGCAGGGCGGCGGTGCGGCCGATGGTCAGACCCTGGTCGCCGATCTGGGTCGTGGCGGCGATGGCGACTTCCTCGACCCGCTCCGGCGGCAGCTGCGGGTTCCGGCGCAGCAGCTCACGGATGCAGCGGATCACCAGGTCGTCGGCGCGGGTGTTGGCGTACATGCCACCCGCCTTGCCGAACGGGGTACGGACGCCGTCGACGAAGACGACATCCCGAACTTCACGGGGCACTTGGAGCCTCCTTTTCGACCATGATTCGGCTCCGCGCCGAGAGGCGGGGCTGGACCGAACGACAGTCGCCGGCACGGGCGTGTTCCCCCGGATGCTACTCGTCAGTAACCAACCCCGACACCACCCCCCATGTGGCCCACCCCACACCCGGGCACCCTCGCCCCGTCCGCCGTCGATCATGAAGTTAACGCCCCTGCACTCGGCGTGTCGGGGCAATAACTTCATGATCAACGAAGGGGGGCGGTGGGTCAGCGGGTGGGGAGGGCCTCGGTGAGGGCGGGGACCAGGAGGGCGAGCTGCCACTCGCGGGCGCCGTAGCCGCGCAGGGTCTCGGCGACGGTGGCCTCGGTGATCTCGTCCGGGGGCAGCCAGGCCAGGCGGCGTACGGAGTCGGGGGCGATCAGGTTCTCCGCGGGCAGGTTGTGCTCCGCGGCCACCCGGACCACCACCTCCCGGCAGCGGGCCAGCCGGCCGGCGGCCACCGGATCCCGCTCCGCCCAGCGGTGCGGCGGCGGCGGACCCTCGACCGCCGGGGTGACCGGCAGCGCGTCGTCCGGCAGTTGCCGGGCGTCGTCCAGCGCCGCCAGCCAGGTGCGGGCCAGCCGGCGCACCGAACGGCCACCGAACCCGGGCAGGGTCAGCAGGGTCCGCTCGTCCTTCGGGTCCAGCTCGGCGGCGGCGACGATCGCCGAGTCCGGCAGCACCCGACCCGGGGCGGCGTCCCGCCGGGCGGCGATCTGGTCCCGGGCGTACCACAGGGAGCGGACCCGGGCCTGGGCGCGCGCTCCCCGTACCCGATGGATGCCGGAGGTGCGCCGCCACGGCTCGGCGCGGACCCGGGGCGGGCGGGCGCCGTTGCGGATCAGCGCGGCGAACTCCTCCGCCGCCCACTCCGACTTGCCCTGCCGGGCCAGCTCCTCGTCCAGGGCGTCGCGCAGGTCGACCAGCATCTCGACGTCCAGGGCGGCGTAGGTCAGCCAGGACTCGGGCAGCGGCCGGCTGGACCAGTCGGCCGCCGAGTGGTGCTTCTCCAGCGTGTAGCCGAGCAGCTGCTCGGTGAGGGCGGCCAGGCCGACCCGCTCGAAGTTGGCCAGCCGGGCGGCCAGCTCGGTGTCGAAGAGCCGGCGCGGGCGCAGCCCCACCTCGGCCAGGCAGGCCAGGTCCTGGCTGGCGGCGTGCAGCACCCACTCCGCCCCGCCGATCGCCTCGTCGAGCGCGGTCAGGTCGGGCAGCGGCAGCGGGTCGATCAACGCTGTGCCGGCGCCCTCCCGGCGCAGCTGCACCAGGTAGGCGCGCTGGCTGTAGCGGTAGCCGGAGGCGCGTTCGGCGTCCAGGGCCACCGGGCCCTGGCCCGCGGCGAAGCGGGCCACGACCTCGTCGAGTTCGCTCGGGGTGGCCACCGGCTGGGGCGTGCCGTCGCGGGGGGCGGTCAGCGGAACGGGGCCGCCGTTGGGCTGGTCGGTCCCCACGTCCTCCGGCTCCGGCGCGGCCGAGGGCTGGTCGTCTCCCGTACGGCTTTCGGCGGCCCGACGGCGCAGGGGTGGTTCGTCGGTCACCTGACAACCCTAGTGCGCCGCGCGATCCGGTGTGTGCAGCCGGTCCGGCGTGTGTCGGCGAAGCGGCCGGAAGGTGGCACGAAAGGCCGGACAACGGGGGAGACAAAGCGCGTACGCGCAGGTACGGTCCATCGAGCGTCGCGCCGTCGAGGTGCCCGAAGTGGCGCCACACGGGGGCGACGGGAAGGGCGGGGGGCCATCATGACGGCTGGGTACGGGCCGGGCGGCGGGACACCGACGCAGGGCACCGAAGAGCGCGGGCCGCAGGCGGCCGGCGACG
>NZ_JAEVHN010000261.1:0-8119 GCF_016803375.1 Micromonospora sp. 4G55 | reverse complement strand
TTCTTGAACATGGTCTGCACGGCCCGGGACAGGCCCTCGTCCATGGTGAAGCGCTCGCGGTCCCAGTCGACCGCGTCACCGAGGCGGCGCATCTGGCCGTCCGGCGTGTGGGCCGGCCACGCCCCCTCACCGGTGCCGGGTGCGGAGAATGACGCTTCGAGGTAGGGCAAGATGGCGCCACGGCCCATTCACAGTGTGGTGCGGGGCCCGAGGGAGGGTGGAGCAGTGGGTGACGTGCTGTGGACGCCGCCGGCGGACGTACTCCAGCGGTCGCGGATCGGGAACTACCTGCGCTGGCTGCGTGAGCACCGCGGGCTGGACTTCGCCGACTACGACGCGCTGTGGCGCTGGTCGGTCGACGACCTGGCCGCGTTCTGGCGCTCGGTCTGGGACCACTTCGAGGTCGTCGCGCACACCCCGCCGACGGCGACCCTGACCGACCCGGCGATGCCGGGCACCCGCTGGTTCCCCGGAGCGACGCTCAACTACGCCGAGAACGTGCTGCGGATGCCGGGCCGCTCGGACGACGACCCGGTGGTGATCGCGCACGGCCAGACCCGCGCGCCGGTCACGCTGACCGCCGCGCAACTGCGCGAGCAGGTCCGCCGGGTGGCGGCCGGGCTGCGCCGGCTCGGCGTGGTCGCCGGGGACCGGGTGGCCGCGTACGCCCCGAACATCCCCGAGACGTACGTGCTGCTGCTGGCCACCAGCAGCCTCGGCGCGATCTTCTCCTCCTGCGCGCCCGAGTTCGGCACCCGCAGCGTCACCGACCGCTGGCAGCAGATCGAGCCGAAGGTGCTGGTCGCCGTGGACGGCTACCGGTACGGCGACAAGCCGGTCGACCGGCGCGGCGAGGTGGCCGCCATCCGGGCCGCCCTGCCCTCGCTGGAGCACACCGTCGGCATCGCGTACCTCGACCCGGCGGGTGGCCCACCCGAGGGCGCGCTCGGTTGGGACGAGCTGGCCGCCGCGACCGACGAGCCGCTGACCTTCACCCCGGTGCCGTTCGACCACCCGCTCTACGTGCTCTACTCCTCCGGCACCACCGGCCTGCCCAAGCCGATCGTGCACGGGCACGGGGGCATCCTGCTGGAGCACCTGAAGATGCTCGCCCTGCACCACGACCTGGGCCCGGCCGACCGGTTCTTCTGGTTCACCACCACCGGCTGGATGATGTGGAACTTCCTGGTCTCCGCGCCGGCGGTGGGCGCGACGATCGTGCTCTTCGACGGCAACCCGGGCCACCCCGACCTGGGTGCGCTCTGGCGGCTGGCCGAGGAGACCCGGACGACGTACTTCGGCACGTCGGCGCCGTTCCTGCTGGCCTGCCGCAAGGCCGGCCTGGTGCCCCGGGAGATCGCCGACCTCTCCGCGCTGCGCGGGGTCGGCTCGACCGGCGCGCCGCTGCCCGCCGAGGGCTTCACCTGGGTGTACGAGACGGTCGGCGAGCGCCCCCAGCTCCAGTCCCTCTCCGGCGGCACGGACGTCTGCACCGGGTTCGTCGGCGGGGTGCCCCTGCTGCCGGTGCACGCCGGTGAGATCACCTGCCGGGCGCTCGGCGCGCGGGTGGAGGCCCGCTCCGCCGACGGCACCCCGGTCATCGGCGAGCTGGGCGAGCTGGTGATCACCGCGCCGATGCCGAGCATGCCGGTGGGCTTCTGGAACGACCCCGACGGCCGCCGCTACCGGGAGGCGTACTTCGAGGTCTACCCCGGAGTGTGGCGGCACGGCGACTGGATCACGATCAACGACCGGGGCGGCTGCGTCATCACCGGCCGCTCGGACGCCACCCTGAACCGGGGCGGCGTGCGGCTCGGCACCGCCGAGTTCTACTCGGTGGTCGAGGGGCTGGACGAGGTCGTCGACTCGGTGGTCGTGCACCTGGAGGACGACGAGGGCGGCGCGGGCGAGCTGCTGCTCTTCGTGGTCCTCGCCGAGGGGCTGGAACTGGACGACGCGCTGCGCCGCAAGATCTGCCGCGAGCTGCGTACCGCCCTGTCGCCCCGGCACGTCCCGGACGAGATCCACCAGGTCCGCGCCGTGCCGCGCACGCTGTCGGCCAAGAAGCTGGAGGTGCCGGTCAAGAAGATCCTCACCGGCACCCCGGTGGACTCGGCCGCCGCCAAGGGCGCCCTGGCCAACCCCGAGTCGCTGACCGCCTTCGCCACCTTCGCGCAGCGCCGCGCCAGCGACCACGACACCCCCACCCCCGCCTGACCCGCCCCGCCCCGCGCCCGCCAGCGCGGGCGCGGGGCCCGGCTCAGGCGAGGATCCGGGTCACCTTCTCGGATGCCACCCGGCCGTCGAGCCGGGTGGCGTCGAGGTTGCCGCAGAGGACGACGCTGGCGCCCCGCTCCAGCGGGGTGAGCAGCCAGTCGACCGGGTCGGGGTGCCGGGCGGCGTCGACCAGGAGGCGGTCGCCGGGGGCGATGCAAAGCTCCGTCGCGCGCTCGGCCGCCCGGGCCAGCAGCGCCGCGTCGTCCGGGCCACCCGGCGAGTACGGCGTGAAGTGGTCGCCGTGGGTGCGTACCTCGACCACGTAGTCGGCGAAACCGGCCGGCACCTCGCGCAGCGGGGCGGCGAACGGGGCCAGCGCGAGGGCGTACCGGTCCCCGGCCGGCCAGGCGGCCGCCTCGGCGACCCGGTCGGCGGCGGCGAAGAGCACGTCCACGTTGCCCGGCGTGTCGGCCACCGTCACCCCCGCCGACCAGCAGCCCAGCAGCACCGCGGCGGTCTGCCAGTGCGGCGGAAGTAGCACCGCGGCGGCGTCGCCGGGGGAGAGGGCGAGCTCGTCGACGAGCAGGTTGGCGGTCTTGGCCACCCAGTTCGCCAGGGTCGCGCCGGACAGTTCGGTGCGCTCGCCGGTGGCGTCGTCGTACCAGGTCAGCAGGGGGCGGGCGGGGTCGGTCGCGATCGCGTCGGCGAAGACCCGGGCAATGTTCTCGGCCATCGGCGCGAACGATACGCCGCCGAGACCCGTACTCGATGACGATGACAAGTCGGCGTACCGTCGGGTCGCAGTCAGCGTCCGGACCGGGCTCCGGCGTAGGCTTGCCCGGAGTGTTGTTCCCCACAGACCCGCCAGTGCAAGGAGTCGCCCCGTGACCGCCGGTCGCCCGCCCCGCGTGCTCATCGACGCCACGAGTGTCCCCGCCGACCGTGGCGGCGTCGGTAGATACGTCGACGGCCTCCTCGGCGCCCTCGGCACCGTGTGCGGTTCGGGGGTGGACCTGGTCGTGGTCAGCCTCCGCACCGACCTGGAGCGCTACACCCGGATGCTGCCGGGCGCGGAGGTCATCCCCGCCCCGGCGGCCGTCGCGCACCGGCCCGCCCGCCTCGCCTGGGAGCAGACCGGCCTGCCGCTGCTCGCCCAGCAGGTCGGCGCGGAGGTGCTGCACTCGCCCTTCTACACCTGCCCGCTGCGGGCCGGCTGCCCGGTCACCGTGACCGTGCACGACGCGACCTTCTTCACCGAGCCGGAGCACTACGACAAGTCCCGGCGGACGTTCTTCCGCAGCGCGATCAAGACCTCGCTGCGCCGGGCCGACCGGGTGATCGTGCCGAGCAAGGCCACCCGGGACGAGCTGATCCGGCTGCTCGACGCCGACCCCACCCGGATCGACGTCGCCTACCACGGCGTCGACCATGCGGCCTTCCACGCGCCCAGCGAGGAGGAGAAGGCCCGGGTCCGGGCCCGGCTGGGGCTGGGCAACAGCAGCTACGTCGCCTTCCTCGGCGCCAAGGAGCCGCGCAAGAACGTCCCCAACCTGATCCGCGGCTGGGCCCGCGCGGTGGGCGACCGGGACAACCCGCCGGCCCTGGTGATCGCCGGCGGCCAGGGGCACGACGACGACATCGACCGCGCGGTGGCCGAGGTGCCGTCGCACCTGCGCCTGCTGCGCCCGGGCTACCTGCGCTACGCCGACCTGCCCGGCTTCCTCGGCGGCGCGCTGGTGGCCGCCTACCCGTCGTACGGCGAGGGGTTCGGGCTGCCGATCCTGGAGGCGATGGCGTGCGCCGCCCCGGTGCTCACCACCCCGCGCCTCTCCCTCCCCGAGGTGGGTGGCGACGCGGTCGCCTACACCAGCGAGGACCCGGATCAGATCGCCACCGACCTGGCCGCCCTCCTCGACGACGAGCAGCGCCGGCTCTCCCTGGCCAAGGCCGGTTTCGACCGGGCCAAGGAGTTCACCTGGGGATCCAGCGCCGAGGTGCACATCGCGGCGTGGAGCCGGGCCCGGGCCTGAGCGTGCGACGACCCGGCGAACGACCCCGCGTCCGCCCCGAAACGGTTCGGGCATGATGTGCTAATGCTCTACGCCGTCATCCCGGCGGGTGGCAGCGGCACGAGACTGTGGCCGCTGTCCCGCGCGGGGCACCCCAAGTTCCTCCACCCGCTCACCGGCACCAGCGCCTCGCTGCTCCAGGCGACCGTCAACCGGCTGGCGCCGCTGACCACACCGGAGCACATCCTGGTCGTCACCGGAGCGGCGCACGCGGCGGCGGTGGCCCGGCAGCTCACCGGGGTGCCCGAGGAGAACATCCTGGTGGAGCCCTCGCCGCGGGACTCCTGCGCGGCGATCGCGCTGGCCGCCGCGGTGATCGCGCAGCGGGACCCGGAGGCGGTGATGGGCTCCTTCGCGGCCGACCACCTGATCCGCGACGCCGACGCCTGGGTGGAGACGGTGCGCGCGGCGGTACGCGGCGCGGAGCGGGGTCTGCTGATGACGGTGGGCATCACCCCGACCCGCGCCGAGACCGGGTACGGCTACCTGGAGACCGGCGAGCCGACCGGCGACGGTCCACTGCGCCCGGTCACCGAGTTCAAGGAGAAGCCGGCCGCGCCGGTCGCCGAGGCGTACCTGCGCTCGGGGCGGCACCTCTGGAACGCCAGCATGTTCGTCTGGCGGGTGGACGTCTTCCTCGCCGAACTGGCCCGCCAGCAGCCGGCCCTGCACGCCGGGGTGAGCGCCATCGCCGCCGCCTGGGGCACCCCCGAGCAGGACGACATCCTGGGCACGGTCTGGCCGACGCTGCCGAAGATCTCCGTCGACTACGCGGTGATGGAGGGCGCGGCGACCGCCGGCCGGGTCGCGACGGTGCCCGGCGACTTCGGCTGGAACGACGTCGGCGACTTCCACACCCTCGGTGACGTGCTCCCCGCCGACCCGGCCGGCAACGTGGTGCTGGGCACCGACGCCAAGCCGGGCGTGCTGCTGCACGACTGCGCCGACCTGGTGGTGGTGCCGCAGTCCGGCCGGCTGGTCGCCGCGCTCGGGGTGCGGGACCTGATCGTGGTGGACACCCCGGACGCCGTGCTGGTCTGCCCGCGCGACCGCGCCCAGGACGTCAAGGTGCTGGTCGACGCGCTCAAGGAGCGCGGCGAGGAGGGCCTGATCTGACCCGCCTCGCCGCCGGTCGCCTCAGGCGCGGCGGCGCAGCGCGGCCAGGGCCGGCGCGACGAGCTGGACCGTCCCGCCGGCCAGCGGCTCGGGCAGCCGGTCCGGCGGGAACCAGCCCAGCGCCTCGGACTCGTCGCTGACCCGTTCCACCGCGCCGGGCGGCGCGAAGACCGCGAAGCGTACGTCGTGGTGCAGCGAGCCGCCCTGGCAGGCGACCGGGTGGATGTCCACGTCGATCGGCACCGGGTCGACGACCAGCCCGGCGATCCCCGACTCCTCGGTGGCCTCGCGCAGCGCGGCCCCGGCGAGGGTGCGGTCGGCCGGCTCGCAGTGCCCGCCGAGCTGCACCCACCGGCGGAACTTGCCGTGCAGGCAGAGCAGCACCCGGTCGCCGGTGGCGTCCAGCACCAGCGCGCTGGCGGTGACGTGCCCGGGTCGTGGCTCCGGCCCATCGCCACCGGCCCGGCGGTCAGCAGCTCCAGGGTGCGGTCCCGCGCCTCGGCGGCGGCGGGGCTGGTCGCCGTCCACCCGGTCAGCAGCGCCACCGCGTCGGCGTGCAGCGCCACCTCGCCGGCGGACGGGGACGGGGGGCCGGCGGGGTCGGTGGTGGCAGAGGCGTCGGGCACCCGGACACTCTACGAGCGTCGGCTCCGTACCCTGGCCCGGTGACCCTGCGACTCGTCGAGTTCGTCGTGGCCGGCAACGAGGCCAGTGACCTGCTGCCGGTCCGTTCCCCGGCGCTGCTGCGCGCGTACGACGCCCGGCGCGGGTTCTGGACGGTGCTGGACGAGGGCCCGGTCGAGCGCTGCCTCGCCCTGCTGCTGGAACGCTCCGACGGCGAGTGGATCGCCCGGCACGTGCCCGCCGACGCCGGCGTCGAGAACGGGCGCACCGAGGACGGCGAGGCGCTGGCCCACCACGACGGCTGGGTGTACGTCTTCGGCTCGCACTTCGGCTCGAAGGCCGGCCCGCTGCGCCCGCGCCGGGCGTTCGTGGCCCGGTTCCGCGAGGACGACGCGGCGGCGGGAACCCTGCCGGTGCGGGTGGTGCGCAACCGGTTCCGGGTGCACCGGGTGGTCAACGACGCGTTGGCGAAGGCGCCCTTCACCCCGCTGCCGCCCGGTGACCGGGTCCGCCGCCGGTTCATCGTGGAGACGCTGGCCCGGGGCACCGCCCGGGCGAAGAGCTGGGTGAGCCGGCTCGCCGAGGACGACCTGCCGCTGAACGTGGAGGCCGCCACGTTCACCTCGGACGGCACCGTGCTGCTCGGCCTCCGGTTCCCGGTGACCGCCGCCGGTGAGCCGATCCTGGTCGAGCTGGCCGGGGTGCCGGAGATGTTCGCCGGGGACGGCGACTGGCCGGTGGCCGGCCGGGCGTACGCGCTGACCGGGGTGACCCCGCCGGACGCGCTGGTCGGCTTCCGCGCGATCGCCCCGACCGTCGACGGCGGCTACGCGGCGGTGGTCGGCTCGATCGACGCGCTGGGCAAGGGCTCGGTGCTGCTGGACGACCATCCGGCGGGGGGAGGGGTGACCTCCCGGCACGTCCGCTTCCGGTGGCGGCCGGGCGCCGAGGAGCACCTGGTGGCCGGGGAGCTGGTGGCCGACCTGGCGCCGTTCCACCACGTGGAGGGTCTGGCCGAGCTGGACGGGAGCTGCTTCTACGTCACCGACGAGGACCACCGGGTCGCGCTCTGGATCGGCTGACCGGCCCGTTCGGCGCGGAGCGCCCCGGGGGACACCTCTGCGGACCAGGGCCGCAGACCCTCGTGGTGTCTCCCGGGCAGTAGGAGCATGCCAACCGGCGGTCGGGGGCGTCGAGGTTTTTCAGCTCACGCTTAAAAGTGGAGGTAAGTGCCGGGCGGGTAGAGTGCAGAGGGTCGGTGGGCAATCCCCCTGTCCGCCCTCAGGAGCGCTTCCATGCTGACGATCCACTTCTCTCAGGAGGACATACTCCGGACCAGGGTGGCCCCCGCGGCCGACCCGATCTGGGAGCTGGTGCTGAGTCTGCACCTGCTGCAGGGCCGCACCCGGGACCCGCTGATGGCGCACTGGCGCCGGGGCGTCGCCCGCGAGCTGCGCCGTGACGTCACCTCCAACCAGCTCCGGTTGCTCTTCGCGCTGAACCCGCCGCGCGGCTACTTCCCCGACTTCCTCACCCCGTACCAGAGCGTGGCGGGGTTCGAGGCGGGGCTGGACGCGGTCCGGGCCACCCCGATCGACCTGCTGAACCGCGACCTGACCGTGCTGGCGGGGGAGAACCCGCTGCCCACCTCCGCCTCGGCGCTGGCCCGCGGCGAGCCGGAGGTGCTGCAACTGCTGACCGACTCGATGACGCAGTACCGGTCGGTGGCGCTCGAGCCGTACTGGGGGCGGATCCAGGCGGCGGTGGAGGCCGACCGCAACCGCCGCGCCCGTGCCCTGCTCGACGGCGGGGCGGAGGGGCTGCTGGCCAGCCTGCGCCCCACCATGCGCTGGGACTCCGGGCGGTTGGAGGTGCACGACTACCCGTACAGCCGGGAGCTGCACCTGGACGGGCGCGGGCTGCTGCTGGTGCCCTCGTTCTTCTGCGCCCGTACCCCGGTTGCCCTGCTCGACCCGGCGCTGCCCCCGGTGCTGGTCTATCCGGTGGACCGGCTGGGCGGTCTGGTCCCGGCGCCCGGCGAGGGCGCCGGCCCGACCCGCGAGGGGGCCGGGCGGGAGGCGCTCGCCGCGCTG
>NZ_JAEVHN010000260.1:0-8121 GCF_016803375.1 Micromonospora sp. 4G55 | reverse complement strand
GTAGGTGGTCGGACCGGGGTTGCGCGGCAGCGGGACGGCCGGGGTACGCCTGCTCGTCGGCGGGCCCGCGGTCCTTGCGGTTGTTACGGATGAGCAGAGCGATCAAGCCGGCGCCGATGGCTACCAGGGCGATGCCGAACCACATGATCATGGATCCTCCGGAGGACTCTTCGGCAGCGGCGATGGCCTGGCCGGTGGTCGGGGCGGCGAGGACGGCCTGGTTCGGCTCGTCCGTGACGGCGGCCGGGGTCCCGGTCGCGCTCGGGGTGGGCGTCGGGGTGGGCTTGCGGCTCGGGGTCGGCGACGCGCTCGCGGCGAGGCGGCCACCCACCCGGGAGGTGTCGGCGCCCCGGCCGATCAACCGGCCGACGGCGGTCGTCGCCTCGCCGACCACCTCCAACCTGCCCGCCGGCGCGCCCGCGACGAACGCGACCCGGTAGCGAACGGTGATGCTCTTCCCCTTGCACAACGTGGCATTCGCCGGCGAGGTACGGCCGGTGGCGACGCTGCCACCGCCGCCGGAGACCGGCACCGGGAACCAACGGCCGCCGATGTTCACCTGTACCCGCACCTGGTCCGGATTCAACCCGACCAGGCGCAACCCGAGCGAACTGCGCAGCAGCACGCAGCCCTCCGTGCGCTTGCGCACCTCCATCGAGACGCCGCCCGCGGAACCGCCCGCGCTGAAGCTGCTCGCCGCGCGGACCCCGACCCGGTCGGAGTCGGCGTACGCGGGGGCGACGCCGACGACGAGCAGGCCGCCGAGCAGCGCAGCAGCCGTCACCAGCCGTACGACCTGCCGACGCACGGACATCTCCACCTCACCGTCTCTCCCGCTCGAGTCCGGCGGTCAGGCTACTACCGGGTCAGGGGGTCCTCTGACCATTGAGCGCTCCAGATGTGTGCCGCATTACCCTGCCGGCCGTGTCCTGAATCACGCCGGCCGCCTTCTCAGCCGGGGTGCGGGTGGGGCGTCGGCGGTGCCTGCGCAGGGCGCCGCTCAGGACCAGTAAGGAATCAGGTGCGGGCGGCGGCCAGGGCGTCACGGCAGAGCCGGTCGGCGGTGCGGGTGGTCTCGGGCAGCCGGTAGCGCGGGGTGAGCGCGAGCACCTGGTCGACGGCGTTGTCGAGGCTCATCCGGTGTCCGACGCTCACGAAGACCGGCTTGACGCCGTCCCGGGTCCGCAGCACCCGCCCGACGGTCTCACCCCCGTCGACCAGGGGCGCGCTGTCACCGCGCCGCGGCCCCGGCTCCGCCGACTCGCCGACCAGCCGCGTCTTGCCCACCCCGATGGCCGGCAGCCCGGTCACCACCCCCCAGGTGACAGGCGAGCCCGAACCGGCGCGGGTGGGCCAGTCCGTGCCCGTCGCAGACCAGCAGCTCCGGCTGCACCGCCAGCCCGTCGAGGGCGGCCAGCAACGCCGGCAGCTCCCGGAAGGCGAACAGCCCCGGCACGTACTCGAACGCCGGCCGCCCCACACTCACCGCCCGGTCCACCACCGCCAGGGTCGCGGCATCCAGCACCGTGACGGCCGCCGCGAGCAGGTCACCGCTCTCCGCGTACGCGACGTCCAGGCCGGCCACCGTCGCGGGCCGGCGCGGACCCGGCCCAACCAGGTCGGCGAGGGGCCGCAACCGATCCTGTACGGCCACCGCCTCCGCGACCGTCTTCGGCGTGTCCACCTGCACCGGCGCCCCTCTCCGTCCCCGCTGGGCGTCATCTCACCACCTGCTGCCGTGCCTGCTGAACGGGCTGCCCGCACCGCTCGTCCAGGTCACTGACCGACGCGGCCGTCGATGCGCTCGCGGAGGAGGTCGGCGTGGCCGTTGTGGCGGGCGTACTCCTCGATCATGTGCACCAGCAACTCGCGCAGCGAGATCGTCAGGTCTCCCCGGTGCCCCTTGACGCCCAGGTCGGCAGCCTCGTCGACCAAACGCTCGGCGTACCCGACCTCCGCCCGCCACGCCGCCCACGCCTCCTCGACCACCTTCGGGTCGGCGACCGCGCCGTCGAAGTCGGCGTCGGGCTCCTCCTCGGTGCACCAGATCCGCGGCGCGTCCTCGCCGGCCATGGTGCGGCGGAACCAGCCCCGCTCCACCTCGGCCATGTGCCGGACCAGGCCGAGCAGCGACATCGTCGACGGCGGCACGCTGCGCCGGGCCAGCGCCTCGGCGTCGAGGTCGGCGCACTTGAGTTCCAGGGTCAGCCGGTGGTCACGCAGGTAGCCGACCAGGAGGCTGCGCTCGTCGTCGAAGCCGCCGTCGGAGCGGGGGTCGTCCTCGGGCGCGAGGAACATGTCCGACCAGCCGAAGGAGCGGGTGGGGAGGTCAGCGGGGGTGTCGGCGCGGGGGTCCTTCATGTCGCGACCCTGTCCCAGCCATCGAGCGATCGCAACGCATTTCCGCCCGCTCAGATCGAGCGCAGGCGGAAACGCGGCTTCGGCTTCTCGCCCGCGAGGTGGCGCAGCTTGTGTTGGCGCACCTGCTCGTCCCAGACCTCCTGGTCGTAGTCCGGGCCAGGGGGAATCCACTTGTGCGAGCCATCGCTGTAGTGGAACTTCTCGTCGCCCGGCCGCAGGACACTCATCGCACCCACCCAACGAACCGTCGATGCAGCGTGCCCGCCGGCAACCAAACCAGATCCTCTGCCGCCGACACCAGGTAGGAACCCATGTAGAGGGCGAGCGAGACAGGCGCCCGGTCGAACTCCGCCCACAACTCACGCTTCCGGGTCGGGCACGGCCATGGAAGGTCGCAGCCACCACAGGTCCAGATCGGCAGCACCGGCCCGTGAGTGGTCACGGCAGACCACCCAGGAAGCGCGCCGTCCGCGACCGAGCCTGCTGGCTGGTCGCCCAGTCGACCTGCCAGCAGGGGTACGGCGACAACCTCCCCCACCATGCCCGGCACCCGACGCACATGCCATCGACCCCACGCAGGTGCACCGCGAGCACGAGCCACATCACCCTGTCGGCCGTCACCGCTCCTGCGCCGGCCAGTGGCCCCGGTTGATCGGGATCCGGTGCCGCGCTCGGCAGGGCAGCTCGGCCCCGCACCGGCAGACCTGACGCCACCGACGCCAGCACCACACTGGCCGGTGCCGGCTGGCGAGGGTCATTGCCGCCGCGAGGAGGTACTCCTCGTAGGAAACGCGGCGCGCCATTACGCCGCCCGCTCTGCTGAACCCGCATCCCGCTCCCGAAGGTCAGTCACCCGCTCGGAGGCCCCACGTCGACCACTGGTTCGACCGCTTCACCAGGCCTCCCGTCATCTGCCAGGACGGTGCCGCGGGCGCCCGCCCCAGACGGGGGACCAGGCCGGACACCCACGGCAGGGCATTCAGCCGCCAAGCTCAATAGCCCCACGAGCAACTTAAGATACAATGTATCCATCGTCAACGCCCTCAGCACAATGTGTTGTAACTTGCCTCCGCCGTGTGGTCTGCTTGTCCCAGCCGCCAAGCTGGGAGCACCACCGATGTCTGAAGCTGCATATCTACAGGTCGCCCGCGATATCCGGGAGCGGATCGCGTCCGGGCAACTGAAGCCGGGCGACAAGTTGCCTTCGTTCAACGCCCTCTGCGAGCAGTACGAGGTCAGCGGAACCGTGATCCGGACGGCGATGATTCTGCTCAAGGCCGAAGGCGTCCTTGACGGCCGGCAAGGCAAGGGCGTTTACGTCACCGACCGCACACCTCAGCCCTAGCCCTGGTCGGGACGCCGACCGTCCCTGTCGCGTCGGTTACACGCCCGCCCTAACGATCACTCAGGGCAGCGAAACGATGACCGCCATTGGTAGGGTCGCCGGCATGAACGGGGCGTGGCGGGTCGGCAACCTGTTGCGACGGCGACGGATCAGGCAAGCGGACACCGAGCAAGCCGTCGAGGACTACCGCGAGGCCGCACTCGCGCTGCACAACTCGCCGTACCGCAACCTTCGGCAGGCAGCCGCAAACGTGCCGATCTTCTTCGCCTTTGTCTCAGCCTGGATGATCCTGCTGGGAGACGTCACGCCGATGACACTCCCCCCGCTGGTGGTGATGCTCCTCGGTGGCGTATTCGGGATCGCCTACCACTACGTGCAGAACCGACCCGGCGGCTGGCGACTGCTGGTTGGCGCCCTGGTCTCCACGGCGATGGGCCTGACGGCGTTCGTTGTGGCCAGAAAGGTCTTCGGCCAATGATTCCGAGGCCTCGGAAGCCTTCAGAAGCAAAGGAAGAGCAGCGCAGCCCAGAGGCTGATGTTTACTCGCCGGACCGGTCGGTCCGGATCATCGCGTCGCAGCAGGGAGACGTGGAGGTTCAGGTTCAAGGACTGAACCGCCATACGGACGATTCTTTGGCACGGCAGGTCAGGGCAGCGGCCAGAGTGGCCCTGGCGTCGCTGCAACAACCGTCCCCGCAAGTCGAGACCCGTCGCGACGGGTCTCGTCGTGAGTGGTAGTGGGAAAGGTTTAATGACTAAGAAAACGCTGGCCATCCTGGCCGGAGCGGTCGCCTTGGGCCTAGGTTCGCTGGGGCTCTGGCGATGGGGACCACTGGCTGACAGCCCAAAGGTCCCGAGCTGCGCCGACTTGGCCAGCGCCCTGCCGAGCGCCGTGGAGGGATCCTGGACGCTCACCCGTAGCGAGCCGAACCGCAAGGTCAGCGACTCACTCGTCGGATGCGAGTTCGACTTCCAGTCAGCAGACCAGGCATACAAGGGCAAGGTCACTCTCGACTTGATCGAGAGCGATGACGCGAAGCAGCTACGAAAGAACGCCGAGACCGGGCCCTGCTACGGCGAGCCGGTCCCCAGCCCGAGCGCAGCCTCGTACAAGGTGGCGCGCTACTGCCTTCAGCGGATCAACGACAAGGCCTTCGCCGGCGTCTTCGTGGCCTCCGATGAACGCTACGCGCACACTCTCGCCGAGTTCAGCAGCCCCAGCCTGCCTCAGGACCAGGTGACGGCCTACGCGAATACCAGTGCCCAGCGCGTCATCGACCGCGCGATGACCCTGAAGGCCAGCGACTAGGAGTACCCGTGGGCAAGCTTGAGCGCTACTTCGACGATGTCGCCTCGATCAAGGCCATGGGTATGTCCATCAACCGGTGGGTAACGGTCACCCGCGGTCAGGACGGCGACATCGATGTCCAGATCCGGCCCGGCATGCTGCGTCTTTGCAACCCCGACGAGGTGGCCGCAGAGATCAGGACGGCCCTCCTCGCCGCCATCGCGGACCACCGGCGGCAGTACCGACAGCTTCGCATCGACTACTTCGGATCACCGGTCGGAGCCGAGTTGTTCGTGCCGACAGAACCGCACGAGGCGGAAAGGCAGAGATCATGACCACGGACACGTCCGCGCTTACGGTCGAATCGCAAGCCCTGGTGGCCTTTGGCGTCGAGCGCTACGAAGACTCCGTCACCTACAGCGCGGTGCGACGCTAACTCGGCGATGTCGGATGTATCCCCGCCACGGCCTGGGGCACCCTGGAAGGGATCTCCGAGAAGCTCAACCGCGACTGGGCAACCGCGCTCGGGAGCAGGCTCTCGGAGGCGGCCACTGCGCAGGATGAGATGGAACGCATGGCTGACGGCCTCATGCAGATCGCCGCAGACTACGAGGGCACAGACTTGGACGTCACAACGAACTTCGACGTCATGAACCGGGACCTGCTGCCGTACCTACCGCTGGGCGATGGCTACGGAGGCAGCGTACGCGTCAGGCCTGGCGGCGCCGGGCTCCTCTCCCAGCCTCAGGACAGAAGGTTGCCGGGCGACGAGCCCGTGGTAACGATTCCTGAGGGCAACGAGCGCTTGGCTGCCACACGCAACGAAAAGCTTCCCCGGACCCGAGTGGTTGAAGAGCCCCTGACCATCGGCAGCACGGACGGCAACAACCTCGGCTTCAGCGGAGGGCGCACCACCTACTACGACAACGGCGAAAACGACCAGCTCGACAAGTTCATCCACGAGTACAGGGACACGCTCCTTCAGCTTGAGGCGATCTTGATCGAGCTGGGGGCTGGCGAACGGCTTCCGTTGAGCGACCTGATGGTCCACGCCTGGCGGTCAGCCCCCGGTGTCATCCGGAACCGCTCCGACCTGGTCCACTCGGCAGCCAACACCTACGCGGAGCTGCGTGCCGAGATGGACGGCGAGCTGAAGAACCTCAAGCTGTACTGGGAGGGCACCGCATCTCAGGCCTTCAGCCAGTACGCCGACAGGGCGTCGGCCTACCTGACGCAACTTGAGACCCAGGCACGCTGGCTCGCCGAGGAGGGCAAGAAGGCCGCCAGCATGTTGGAGGGCCTGCGCAACGCCTACGCAGCGCTGGGGTACCGACACATCAGCACGCTCATCAGCGCTCTCAAGAGCTACATCGAGAGCGTAAACAGCCTCTTCTCGTCATGCACCAACCCAGAGAAGGCCTTCCTCGACGTCATGCACACCTTCGTCTCCTACCTGCTCGACGCCGAGCGGATGCACGTCGAGGCGATGTCCGACCTCATCAAGATCGACGAGCAGGAACGCAAAGACCGTCCCGACCTCGGCACCCGCGGTCACGACACCACCCCCTTCCCTACGACGGAGGTTGGCTCGGGCGCATGGGCCGACCGCGGTCGCTGGATGCCGAGAGCCGATCGCCCGGCTTCGTAGCTCCGGCTCCAGGACGGCCGGGGCACCGCCAGCGGGTCACGGTCCGTGGATGGGTGCGGTAGGCCATCCCGATGCTCCTAGTGTTGTGTCTCGCAAATAGCTAGCCGTTTTAGTAGGCTCTGGACGTGACACGTTCTGCCGCACCACTGGTGCTCGAACCCGGCCAGCGGGAACTGCTGGAGTCTCTTGCCAAGTCGCGTACGGTCGAGCATCGGCTGGTGCAGCGGGCGCAGGTGCTGCTGCGGGCCGCGGACGGGATGTCCAACGCCGACAATGCGGTGCTGGCTGGGGTGACCCGGGTGACGGTGCGGGCGTGGCGGTCGGAGTTCGCCGAGCGTGGGCTGGCCGATCTGGGCAGGGTCGCGCCGGGTCGTGGCCGTAGGGCGTCGATTCCGCAGGAGACGATCGACCGGATTGTGGAGTTGACGCTGCACTCGAAGCCGGAGGGGGCGACGCACTGGTCTTGCCGGTCGATGGCGGCGATGGTCGGTGTGAGTCCGGCGACGGTGCAGCGGGTGTGGGACGCCCGAGGGCTCAAGCCGCACCTGGTGGAGACGTTCAAGCTGTCCAACGACAGGCGGTTCGAGGAGAAGCTCGTCGACGTCGTCGGTTTGTACCTGAACCCGCCGGACAAGGCGGTGGTCTTGTGCATGGACGAGAAGTCGCAGATCCAGGCCTTGGACCGGACCCAGCCGAGCCTGCCGCTCAAGCCTGGCCGGGCCGGCACGATGACCCACGACTACAAGCGCCACGGCACCACGACCCTGTTCGCCGCGTTGGACGTGCTGACCGGCAAGGTGATCGGCAAGTGCTTCGCCCGGCACCGGCACGACGAGTTCCTGCGGTTCCTGCGCACGATCGACACCACGGTGCCCCGCAAGCTGCAGATCCACCTGATCGTCGACAACTACGGCACCCACACCCACCCCAACGTCAAGGCATGGCTGGCCAAGCACCCGCGTTTCCACCTGCACTTCACCCCGACCAGCTCGTCCTGGCTCAACCTGGTTGAGCGCTGGTTCGCCGACCTGACCGAGAAGATGATCCGCCGTGGCGTGTTCCGCAGCGTCGACGACCTCGTCGCCGCCATCGAGGAGTACCTGCGCGTGCATAACGACGACCCGAAGCCGTTCGTCTGGACCGCCACCGCCGAATCGATCCTGACCAAGGTCCGACGTGGACGAGTCGCCCTTCAGCAAGTGGCTAGTCAAAACTGAGACAGAACACTAGGTCCGGGAACCCCTGGTCCGGAACTGGCGGGTCAGCTTTGGAATACACCCTGGTGTATGACATACGGGTGACCTCGACACCGGTGATCGTGTACCTCGGCCCTAACCGTGACCGGTGGTATCCGCAGACATGGCAGGACATCATCGACGCCGCTAGCGGCGGTCTGCTCGACGAGAGCGCTTGGGTGGACCTGAAGAGGGAGTTGGCGACGGCCGGTGGCCGTGCACACCACAACACCGAGATCGCCAA
>NZ_JAEVHN010000259.1:0-8125 GCF_016803375.1 Micromonospora sp. 4G55 | reverse complement strand
TCCGGCTCCACCGGCCGGCCGAAGGGCACCGCGCTCACCCACCGGGCGATCGTCGACTCGCTGGTCGGCCAGGACTTCGTCCACTTCGGCGCCGACGAGACCATGCTGCACCTGAGCAGCGTCAACTGGGACGCGGCGATCTTCGAGATTTTCGGCCCGCTGCTGCACGGCGGCATCTGCGCGCTCTACCCGGCCGAGCCGGTCACCCCAGCCGGCATCGCCGCCGCGATCCGCCGGCACGAGGTCACCACCGCCTTCCTCACCACCACGCTGTTCAACCTGGCGGTCGAGGAGTGCCTCGCGGAGTTGGGCGCGCTACGCCAGGTCTGCTTCGGCGGGGAGGCGGCCTCCGCGCCGCACGCCCGGGACCTGGCCGCCCGCTGGCCGCACCTGCGCATCGTCAACGGGTACGGCCCGGTGGAGGCGACCTTCATCGTCACCGCCCAGCGGGTCCGCGAACTGCCCGCCGACGCGGTCAGCGTGCCGATCGGCCGGCCGCTGAACCGGACCACGGTGCTCGTCCTGGACGAGGCGCTGCGCCCGGCGCCGGTCGGCGTGGCCGGGGAGATCTACCTCGGCGGCGACTCGCTGGCACGCGGCTACCTCGCGCAGCCGGGGCTCACCGCCGACCGGTTCGTCCCCGACCCGGCCGGCGGCGGCCGGCGGCTCTACCGCACCGGCGACCGGGGACGCTGGCGCGCCGACGGCACGCTCGACTTCGGCGGCCGGGTCGACGGCCAGGTCAAGATCCGGGGCCGGCGCATCGAGCTGGGCGAGATCGAGGCGGTCCGTGGCCGCCCGCCCGACGTCGGAATGGCCGCGGTGGCCGCCCGCGCCGACCGGCCCGGCGACGCCCGCCTCGTGGCCTACCTGGTGCCGGTGGCCGGGGTGACCCTGCCGGGCGCCGCCGAGCTGCGCCGCTGGCTGCGCGAGCGGTTGCCGGCGTACCTGGTGCCGACCGCGTTCGTGCCGCTGGACGCGCTTCCGGTAACCGGCAACGGCAAGCTGGACCGGGCCGCGCTGCCGGCCCCGACCGGCCCGGCGGAGACGGACCGCTCGTACGTCGAGCCGCGCACGGAGGCCGAGGCGACCCTGGCGAAGCTCTGGGCGGAGACCCTGCGGCTGGACCGGGTCGGGGTGCACGACGACTTCTTCGACCTCGGCGGCCACTCGCTGGCCATCGTGCGGCTCGCCGCCCGCGCCTGCGACCTCGGGTTGCCCGCCGGGGTGGCCGACATCCTGGAGCACCCGACGGTGGCCACGCCTGGCCGCCGCGGTCACCGCCCGGGAGCCCGTCCCGGCGGGCGCCGCGGTACGCCGGGACGGCGGCGTGGTGGTGACCCTGCGCGACGGCGACGCCGGGCAGCGTCCCCTGTGGTGCGTGCACCCCAGCGGCGGCAGCGTCGCCTGGTACCTGCCGCTGGCCCAGGCGCTGCCGGCCGGCCGGCCGGTGCTCGGCCTCCAGGCCCGGGGCATTGACGGCGGCGTGGACGCCGACACCATGACCGGCCTGGCCGAGGACTACCTGCGCGAGCTGCGGGCGCACCAGCCGCACGGCCCGTTCGCGCTGCTCGGCTGGTCGATGGGGGGCAACATCGCCCAGGAGATGGCGATCCGGCTCACCGAGGCCGGCGAGCTGGTGGACGTCCTGCTGCTGCTCGAACCGGCCGTGCCGGACGAGGCCGGGATGTTCGCCGTCACCGAGGCGCTGGACCTGCTCGACCGGGCGGTGGCCATGCGTGCGGCGATCCGAGAGCTGACCCCGGGCACCCCGGCCCGGCTCAGCCAGGAACGCGAGCTGGTGGCACGCTGCGCGCGGCCGGCGTCAACGAGGCCGAGGCGGAACTCGGCGCCGACTGGCCGGTGGCGATGTGGACCGCGCTGCTGCGCGCCGCCGCCGGCTACCGGCCGGCGCCGTACCGGGGGCCGGCGCAGCTGCTGCTCAGCGCCGAGGCGACCACCGCCGGTCCGGGCCGTCCCTCGGTGGTCGCCGGGGAGAGCTGGCCCACCTACGAGCGGCGCTGCCGGGAGATGTTCCCGGACGCGCTCACCGTCCACCACCTGCCCGGCACCCACCGGAGCATGGTCACCGACCCGGGCGTGGTGGCCGTCGCCGCTCTCGCCGCAGAGCTGCTGGAGCGTACCGCATGACCGCCGCCACCGTCACCGACCGTTACCTCCTGGACGACGATCTCCTCGCCGACCCGTACCCGTACCTGGCGCAGCTGCGGGCCGCCGCGCCGGTGCACTGGAGCCCGGTGCACCGGGCCTGGCTGGTCACCGGCTACGAGTTGGCGGCGGCCTGCTACACCGAGCCGGCGATTTCCGCCGACCGGATCAGCCCGATGCTGGCGCAGACCCCGCTGGAGCTGCTCAGCCCGGAGGCGGCGCGCGCCTTCAAGATCATGGCTGGCTGGATGGTCTTCGTGGACCCGCCGGAGCACCGCCGGCTGCGCGGTGTCTTCCGGGGTGCGTTCGGGGCCCGCCAGGTGCGCCGCAACCGCCCGATGGTGCAGGAGGCGGTGAGCCGGCTGGCCGCCGGGGCCAGCGCCGGCGGCGAGGTCGTCGACCTGCTCACCGAGTTCGCCCGGCCGCTGCCGGCCACCGTCGCGGCGGCCTGGATGGGCGTGCCGGTCGAGGACACCGCGATGTTCCAGCGCTGGGCCATCCAGGTCGGCGACCTGGCTCTCGGCGCCGTGCAGTCGCCGGAGGAGCACGAGCGTTCGCAGCGCGCGCTGCTGGACCTCTTCGACTACCTGCGCGGGCTGGTCCGCGCCCGCCGGGCCGCGCCGCGCGAGGACCTGATCAGCGCAGCGCTGTCCAACGGCCTGGTCGGCGACTCGGTCAGCGAGGACGAGTTCGTCGCCATGCTCACCCACGTGGCGTTCGCTGGCGGCGAGACCACCAGCAACCTGATCGCGGTGGGGGTGTGGAACCTGCTGCACCACCCCGACCAGCTCGCACTGCTGCGCGCCGAGCCGGACCTCGGCCCGATCGCCGTCGAGGAACTGCTGCGCTTCGACGGGCCGTCCAAGATGTCCATCCGGCACGTCAAGGAGGACTTCGAGCTGGGCGGGCAGCGGCTGCGCGCCGGGCAGCGGCTCTACGTGGTCACCGCCGCCGCCAACCGCGACCCGGCCCGCTTCGACCGCCCCGACGAGCTGGACCTGCGCCGGCACCCGAACCCGCACCTGGGCTTCGGGCAGGGTGCGCACTTCTGCCTCGGCGCGCCGCTGGCCCGGCTGGTGGCCGGGTCGGCGCTGACCGACCTGCTGGCCGCGGCGCCGGGGCTGGCGCCGGCCGAGGGCGTGGTCCGCTGGCAGGCGTCGCTGCTCAACCGCAGCATCCGGGCCCTGCCGGTCCGGCTGTGACCCCCCCGGCGGAACGCCAACCGGGGTCGTCCCGCCCTGCACACCTCCCGGTCGCCGACCGGGGCATCCGTCCAAGGAATCCAACGAGAAGGAGAACGGCGATGGCCGTCGACGACGATGACCGCACCTACCGCGTCGTGGTGAACCACGAGGAGCAGTACTCGATCTGGTTCGCCGAGCGCGAGCTGCCGGCTGGCTGGACCGCCCCCGGCTTCGAGGGCACCCGCACGGAGTGCCTGGCCCACATCAACGAGGTGTGGACCGACATGCGCCCGAAGAGCCTGCGCGAGCGGATGGCCGCCGCGCAGGGCTGACCCGCCGCGGGTCGGGGTGATCCGCACCGGACCGCCCCGACCGGGCCGCCGCCCGGCGGCCACCCCTGTTCCGATCCCGCTGACAACGAGGCGACGGTGATGAAGGTCTTTTCCCACGAACGTCTGGCGCGACTCGCCGGCGAGCGTGGCATGCCCGAGGAGTACCTGCACGACCTGCGGGTCGTCTCCTCGGTGCTGCCGTTCAAAGTCAACCAGTACGTCGTGGACGAGCTCATCGACTGGTCCGCCGTCCCGGACGACCCGATCTTCCGGCTCACCTTCCCGCACCGCGACATGCTGCCGCCGGACATCTACGACCACCTCTCGGCGCTGCACCTCTCCGCCGCCGACCCGGGCGTGATCCGCAAAGCCGCCCGGGACGCCCACGCCCAGCTCAACCCCAACCCAGGCGCGCAGCTGGAGGCGAACGTGCCGACCCACCGGGGCCGGCGGCTGCTCGGCCTCCAGCACAAGTACGCCGAGACCGTGCTGGTCTTCCCCTCCCAGGGGCAGACCTGCCACTCGTACTGCGGCTACTGCTTCCGCTGGGCCCAGTTCGTCGGCAACGCCGAGATCCGCCAGGCCGCCTCCGGGATCGCGGACGTGGTCGCGTACCTGGCCGACAGCCCGACCGTCACCGACGTCCTGTTCACCGGCGGCGATCCCATGATCATGAGCGCGGCGGTGCTGGACCGCTGGGTGTCGCCGCTGCTGGAACCGGCGCTGGAGCGCATCCGTACCGTCCGCTTCGGCACCAAGGCGCTGTCCTACTGGCCGGCCCGGTTCACCACCGACCACGACGCCGACGACGTGCTGCGCCTGTTCGAGCGGATCGTGGCCAGCGGCCGGCACGTCGCCGTGATGGCCCACTTCTCCCACCCCCGCGAGCTCGCCACCGACCAGGCCCGCCGGGCCATCGCCCGGATCCGAGCCACCGGCGCAGTGATCCGCGCCCAGGCCCCGCTCATCGCGCACGTCAACGACCTGGCGCAGAACTGGGCCACCATGTGGCAGCAGCTGGTGGAACTGGGCATGGTGCCGTACTACATGTTCGTGGAACGCGACACCGGTGCCCGCAGCTACTTCAGCGTGCCGCTCACCCGGGCATGGCGGGTCTACACCGACGCCATCCGGTCGGTCTCCGGGCTGGCCCGCACCGCTCGCGGCCCGGTCATGTCCGCCGCCCCCGGCAAGGTCCTCGTCGACGGGGTGGTGCGGATCGGCGGCACCGAGGTGTTCAGCCTGCGGCTGCTCCAGGCCCGCGACGCGGCCGACGTGGGGCGGCAGTTCTTCGCCCACCACGACCCGGCGGCCGAGTGGTTCGACGACCTCCGTCCCGCCTTCGGCTCCTGGTGGCCGGCATGAGCCGCGCCGCCGAACCGACCCTGAGCGCACCCGACGAGGGGCAGGTGCCCACCCTGACCGAGACGCCGGTGGCCGGGACGGACCAGCCGGTCAGTCTCTGGCGCAACCGCGAGTTCAACCTGCTCTGGATCAGCCAGAGCCTCTCCGACCTCGGCACCGCCATGTCCAACCTGGCCATGCCGCTGCTGGTGCTCTGGCTGACCGGCTCCGCCGCCCAGGCCGGGCTGGTCGGCACGGCGGGCCTGCTCACCACGCTGCTCTGCCGGCTGCCCGCCGGCGTCGTCGCCGACCGCTTCCCCCGCCGTACGCTGCTGGTGGTCTGCGACGTGGTCCGGCTGGTCGGCTACCTCGGGCTGGCTGGCGCGGTGCTCGCCGGGGTGGCCAACCTGCCGATGATCCTCGCGGTGACCATGGTCGGCGCCGCCGCCAACGCGGTGTTCGGCACCGCCGAGCACGCCGCGGTCCGCAACCTTGTGCCGGCCGCGCAGCTCTCCACCGCGGTCGCCCGAAACGAGGCCCGGTCGTACGGCACCCAGCTCGCCGGCCCGCCGCTCGGCGGTCTGCTGTACGGGCTGGGCCGCTCCCTGCCGTTCGTCGGCAACGCGATCACCTACCTGCTCTCCCTGCTGGCCGTGCTGCTCATCCGCCGACCGATGCAGCAGCCCCGGGCGGCGGACGAGGCCCCGCAGTCCGGCGGCGCGGCGGCGGCCGAGGGCCTCCGCTTCGTGCTCGGCAACCCGTTCCTGCGCGCGCTGCTGATCATCGCGGCTCCGCTGAACATGGCCTTCACCGGCATGATCTTCGCGATCATCGTCTCGCTGCAGCGCACCGGCACGCCGTCCGTGCTGGTCGGCCTGGCCAGCACCATTTTCGGCCTGGGCGGCTTCCTCGGCGCCCTCGCCGCCCCCGCGGTGCAGCGCTGGCTGCGGCTGCCGACACTGGTGATCGTGCTCTGCTGGGCCACCACCGGGTTGATGGCGGGCAGCGCCCTGGTGTCGACCAGCGTCCTGGCCGCCGTGCCGCTGGGCGCGGCGGTGTTCCTCGCCCCGACCGCCAACGCGGTCCTCTTCGGCTACCAGGCGGCGATCACGCCGGACCGGCTCCAGGGCCGGGTGGTCAGCGTCATCTTCCTGGCCGCGACCTCGGCCGCGGCGCTCGCGCCCGGGCTGGCCGGCCTGCTGCTGGCCCGATTCCCGGCGGCGGTGACCATGCTGGTCTTCGCGGCCCTGGTCGCGGTCTCGGCGATCACCGCCACGCTGAGCACCGGGATCCGGTCGATGCGCACGGAGTCGTGACCGGACGCCGTGACGACCAGCGCCCACAAGGAAGCCCTTCGCTGTCTCAAGCGACGGCTCGCCGTCGTCGTCTACCGGACCATGATCCGAGACACGGATACCTCTCTGCTCCCGACGCCTTGACACAGGAAGGTGCCATTCGTCTGACAGACCCGCAGCTGCTGCAGCACTGCGACGCCGTGCTACGGCTACCTGGCGCGTCCACCGGCGCAGATCAGGACGTAGCCATCGCGCAGCAGCGCGGCCCGCCGGTCTACTACCAGCTTGCCGACATCCCGGGCGTATCATCATGAAGCGGCAGTCGAATCCGGGGTCCGCCCCGGTCACCGCGCCAAGACCGCTGCCAGCCGGCAGGCCAGGCATCGACATCCCTGACGCGCGAGGCCGTACCGGCTTGGATCAGGCCGGCCGCGGTCTCACCGGGAACCGCGACGTCGAACTGTTAGCCAGTGGATGGCACGTCCTGCGGCGGCGGAGCAATGCTCGAACCTGTGGATGAGCGCTGTGAGGGCGTACCCTCCCGGCGACTTCCAGGTCCAAGGAATCGCGTAAAGCCCGCGCGCCAACGCGGGTCGGGAAGTTACACCCGTGCTTACCGTATTCAACCCTGATGAGCCCACGCCAGCGACGGTGTCCGAGCCGGCCAGGGTCGGTAGGTCGTTGATCGATAAGATCGTGCGCGACGGCGCGCGGCGGATGTTGGCGGCGGCGTTAGAGGCCGAGGTCGCCGCGTATCTGGTTGCGCACGTCGCCGAGTTGGATGAGCAGGGCCGCAGGCCGGTGGTGCGCAACGGTCACGCCCGGCCGCGGCAGGTGCTGACCAGCGCTGGTGCGGTCGAGGTGGTCGCGCCGCGGGTCAACGACAAACGCGTCGACGAGACGGGTGAGCGGCGGCGGTTCGCCTCGGCGATCCTGCCCGCATGGTGCCGCAAGTCCCCGCAGATCAGCGACGTGCGGCCGCTGCTGTACCTGCACGGCCTGTCCTCATAGGATTTCGTGTCCGCGTTGCAGCAGTTCCTCGTCACCAGCTGCGGGCTGTCTGCGGCCACAATCACCCGGCTAACCAGCCAGTGGCAGGACGAGGCCCGCCTTCAACACCCGGGACCTGTCAACGGCCGACTACGTGTACGTGTGGGTCGACGGCGTGCACCTCAACGTGCGGACCAGCCGTGTCCGCCGCCGGATCCCGTGATCAACTGCCGCCCGCTCCACTTCGGATGAAGCCCCACCGGCAACAGCGGCTCCAGCGCCGCCCACTGGGCATTGGTCAGGTCGTGTCGCCTCGTCACCGCTAAGGTGGCCACGAGGTCTCCGGTTGTGGGTTCTTCTCGTCGTTGAACCACCTACCGGAGACCTCGCCATCTATCGATCACCGACACGCCGAGCACGCCAACGTCCGGTCAGACGATCTTCACTTCTGAAACAGAGCCTAGCTTGATCTTTAACCTGTGCGGCGTGGACGGGGATTGACAGACTTCGTCTTCTTTGCGGCTGCTGTCGTGGCGTTCGTGGTGGTGGCGGTGTGGACGTCGTAGCGCGGGGTGGGGTGGTTGTTGCGGCGGCCGGGTGGCCGTCCTGACCCTGGCCGGGAGGGTTTGGGTGCACCGGCCGGGCAGGCGGCCTTCGCGCGCAGGTGCCGAAACCCGCGGCGGACGCGGGCGGGTGAGAGACGCTGCGGTGGTGCGGGTTTCTCCCAGGGGCGGCGCAGGTCGGTGGCGAGGGCGCGGGCGAGACGGAGCTGGGTGTAGGCGGCGAGGATCATCCAGGTCCAGCGGTCGGC
>NZ_JAEVHN010000258.1:0-8174 GCF_016803375.1 Micromonospora sp. 4G55 | reverse complement strand
CGGGCTGCTCCGCCGGGTGCCCCGTGCCGACGAGGACGGGGCGTCGGAGGACGGCCCGTCGCCGTCGTCCGCCGGCATCGCCTGACCGATCCGGCCGGCTCGCCTGTCCGTGAGCGACCCCGTTTGCGGCGTGTTGCGGGTATCACGGCTGACGGACACCGCGACTCGCCGCAAACGGAGTCGACCAACGCCGGCGGGGCTGCGGCGCCGAGCGCTGGGCGCCGAGCGCTGGGCGCCGAGCGCCACGCGCCCGGCGTCGGGTGTCGGGAGGCTGGGGCGGGTCAGCGGAGGGCGCGGAGGAAGCGCTCGCTGATCGGGACCGCGCTGGACGTGCTCGATCCGCCCTGCTCGACGAAGACCGCGAACGCGACGTCGCCCTGCCAGCCGACGAACCAGGCGTGGGTGTGCGCCGGGTTGTTGTCGTACTCGGCGGTGCCGGTCTTGCCGTACACCGGGCCGCCGGGGACGTCGGCCAGCGCCTTCGCCGTGCCGGCGGTGACCACCTCGCGCATCATCGCCTTCAGCGGCTCCACCGACTCGGCCTTGAGCTGCGGGCCGGGCTCCGCCGGCTTGGCCGGGGCCGGGTCGAGCACCAGTTTCGGCTGCTCCCAGCGCCCGCGGGCGACCGCGGCGGTGGCCCCGGCCATGGCCAGCGGGCTGACCACGGTGGTGCCCTGGCCGATCGCGGCGGCGGCCTGCTCGACCGGCGAGCCGTTGGCCGAGACCTTGCCGGTGAAGGCGTCCGTGCCGAGATCCCAGCTGCCCTCCAGGCCGAGGGTACGGCCGGTGACGGCCAGCCCGTCGGGGCCGAGCTTCGGCGCCAGGGACGCGAAGGCGGTGTTGCAGGACCTGGCGAAGTCGGTGCGGAACGGCACCTTGCCGAGGACGAAGTCGTCGGAGTTCTTGAAGGATCGTCCGTCCACGGTGAACGTCTTCGGGCAGTCCACGACGGAGTCGGCACCGACCGCGCCGCGGTCGAGCAGGCCGAGGGCGCTGACCACTTTGAAGGTGGAGCCCGGCGGCACCTGGGCGGTGAAGGCCAGGTTCTCCCCGGCCGCGCCGGGCCCGTTGGCCGCGGCGAGCACCGCGCCGTCGCTGATCCGTACCGCCACCAGCGCGGAGCGGCGCTTCTCGCCGCGCAGCGCGGCGTCGGCGGCGTTCTGGGTGGCCACGTCGAGGGTGGTCTTCAGCGGCTGGCCGGGCTGCGGCTCGTGCCGGAAGACCTCGGTCGGCTCCGGGCTGCCGTCGGGGCCGGCCGGCCCCTGCACGAGCACGGTGAGCCCGGGAGTGCCGCGCAGGCGGTCGTCGTAGCGGCCCTGGAGGCCGCCGTGCCCGACCAGGTCGCCCTTGGCGTACCGGTCGGGGTGGGCGGCCAGGTCGTCGGCCTGCGCCTCGTCGACGGAGCCGAGCAGCGCCCGGGCGAACTCCCGGGTGGGGGCCAGGTCCCGCTTCTCGGTGGGTAACCGGGTGCCGGGCAGGTCGTAGATGCGCGACCGGATCTGCCGGTACGCCTCGTCCCGCAGCGTCACCACCTCGACGAAAGCGCCCGGATCCGCCTCGCTGAGCCGTTTCGGCAGTTCGGAGAGGTCGACCGGGGGGTTCAGCGCCGGCCGGATCGCCTTGAACGCGGCGTCGAGCTGCCTGACCAGCGCCTTCACGTCGGTCACCTCGCTGGGCTGCACACCGACGCGGACCACCTGCCGGGGCGCCACGATCGGCTGCCCGGCGGCGTCCAGCACCCCGGCCCGGGGGCTGGCGACCCGGCGTACCGTCAACCGGTCGCCCTCGCCGAGCTGCTCCTGCACCAGCTGCGGCTCCCAGATCACCTGCCACTGGTCGTCCCGGCCCTGGCGCAGCCGCACCGGTCGGTCGTACGCCCAGGTGGTCTTTCCGGGCAGCGCCCACTCCACCCGGACCTTGGCGGTGGCGATGTCCTTGGTGACCTCGGCGTCGCCGGAGCGGCGCAGGGTGGGCGGGGTGGCGGCCAGCTCGCCGGAGAGCTCCTTGATCTCCTTGGCGACCTCGGTGGCCGGCAGCCGGGCGCCGGTCGGGTCGATGAACCCGACCGCGCCGAGGTCACCGGAGCGCCAGCCGGCCAGGAACGCGTCGACGGTCCGCTCCGGTCCGTCACCGTCCGAACACCCGGTGAGCGCACCGGCCGCCAGCACGGTGGCGGTCAGCGCCGCGAGGGTCGACCGGATGCGCGTACGGGTACGGCGGAGCGGGTACGACACGGGCATGGAGCGGTACCTCCGGATCTCGGACTGCCCTGCACGCTAGTACGGCCGTGCTCCCCGTACCGCCCGGGCGTGGTCGCACGCTGCGTGAAGACCCCGACGGCGGTGTGATGAACATCGCGAGTCGGGGTACTCCGCAGCCGGCCGACCACGTATCTGCAACGGGTGAAAGGACAGAGTCCCGAACCGGACGTCCGGCCGGTGGTCCGCCGACGAACGAACAGAGTGGCAGGGCCTAGGCTGGGCGGCAGAGTGACCCACAACGCGGTGGGTCGAGGGGAGTGGCACCGATGGACCGGCGTCCGGCGATCAAACCGGGACCCGACCTCCGGCAGGCTGACACCGGCCGGGACGACAGCTTCGATTCGGCGACCGACGGGGACGGCTTCGGCCGACTCGACACAGGAGTTACCGGGATGACCGGTTCGAGTATCGACACCCTCTATGACCTGGGGCTTCCTTCCGAAGCGCTCGGGGACGACGTGGAGGACGCGGAGCTCGACGAGCCGGTACCCAACGCGGAGCGCCTGGTCGCCCAGGCGGTGGCGCTGGCCGGCGACGACCACGACGCGGCCACCCTGGTGGGCCGCTTCTGGCGGTTCGCGCCGGACGAGGAACTGATCGGATTCACCGCCGAGGAAATGCTCGACGCCGCCAGGGCGCACCGGGACCTGGCCCAGCAGCGGGTGCCGGGCGAGCTGAAACTGCGCATCCACGAGCCGGACGCCGAGCAGCACCACACGGTCATCGAGATCGTCACCGACGACATGCCGTTCCTGGTCGATTCGGTGACCGCGCTGCTCAACTCGCACCACCTCGACGTGCACCTGCTGGTGCACCCGCTGGTCGTGGTGCGGCGGGAGCCGCTCGGCCGACTGACCGAGGTCTCCGCCGACGTGGAGCCGGACGACGCGATCGCCGGCGACCTGGTCGAGAGCTGGATGCGGATCGAGATCGACCCGGTCCGGGACGCGGGGGAGCGGGAGAAGCTGCGCCGCGAGCTGCAGCGGGTGCTCACCGACGTCCGCGAGGCGGTGGAGGACTGGCCGAAGATGCGCCAGCGCGCCCTGGCGTTGGCCGACGAACTGGCCTCGGCCCGGACCTCCGACAACCGTCCGCCCGTGCCTGAGAAGGACATCACCGACTCGGTGGAGCTGCTGCGCTGGCTGGCCCACGACCACTTCACCTTCCTCGGCTACCGGGAGTACCGGCTGGTCGACAGCGACGGCGGCGACGGACCGGCGCTGGAGGCGGTGCTCGGCACCGGGCTGGGCATCCTGCGGTCGGACTCGCCGGAGGCCCGGGCGCTGTCGTCGATGACGCCCGAGGCGCACGAGAAGGTGATGGAGAAGCGCCTGCTGATCATCACCAAGGCGAACTCCCGGGCGACCGTGCACCGCTCGGCCTACCTGGACTACATCGGGTTCAAGATCTTCAACGAGGCCGGCGAGGTGGTCGGGGAGCGGCGCTTCCTCGGCCTGTTCTCCACCGCCGCGTACCGGACCAGCGTCCGTGAGCTGCCGGTGGTCCGACGCAAGGTCGCCGAGGTGCTGGACCGCTCCGGCCTGAGCCAGCGCAGCCACTCCGGCAAGGACCTGCTCCAGATCCTGGAGACCTACCCGCGCGACGAGCTGTTCCAGATCAAGACCGACGACCTGTACCACGCGGTGATCGGCGTGCTGCGGATGGCCGGTCGCCGGCAGCTGCGGGTCTTCCTGCGCCGGGACGCGTACGGGCGGTTCATCTCCTGCCTGATCTACCTGCCGCGGGACCGGTTCACCACGCAGAACCGGCTGCGCATGCAGGACATCCTGCTGCACGAGCTGAACGGCGTCGGGGTGGACTACACCACCCGGGTGACCGAGTCGATGCTGGCCCGGGTGCACTTCATCGTCCGGACCGACCCGACCAACCCGCCCGGCGAGGTCGACGCCGACCTGCTCGCCGAGGAGCTGGCCGACGCCACCCGGCTCTGGGACGACGACTACCGGCTGGTGCTGGAGCGCAAGCTCGGCGACGAGCAGGCCAAGCACCTGTTCAGCCGGTACGCCGACGCCTTCCCCGAGGGCTACAAGGACGGCCACACGCCGTACGAGGCGATGAAGGACCTGGCCAAGCTGGAGCTGCTGGAGGAGCCCGGCCAGCTGGAGATGCACCTGTTCCGCAAGCAGCTCGCTCCGCGCGGGGCCGGCGGGGACGCCGACGACGCCATGGACGTGCGCTTCAAGGTCTACCGGTACGGCGAGCCGATGATGCTCTCCGCCGTGCTGCCGGTGCTGCACTCGCTCGGCGTGGCGGTGGTCGACGAGCACCCGTACGAGGTGGATCGGGTCGACGGCCGGGTCTTCCTGTACGACTTCGGCCTGCGCCTGCCGGAGGGGCACCAGGAGCTGGCCGAGGTGCGGCCGCACGTGGAGAACGCCTTCGCCGCCGCCTGGCGGGGCGAGGCCGAGGTGGACGGCTTCAACGAGCTGGTCCTGCGCGGCGGTCTCACCTGGCGGCAGGTGGTGGTGCTGCGGGCGTACGCGAAGTACCTGCGCCAGGCCGGCACCGTCTTCTCCCAGGACTACATGGAGCAGACCTTCATCGCGTATCCGAAGATCACCGCGTTGCTGGTGAAGCTCTTCGAGACGCGGTTCGCCCCGGGCTCGGCCAGCATGGAGGAGCGCCGGCAGCGCAGCGGTGAGCTGGTCACCGCCATCGGGGCGGCCCTGGACGACGTGGCCAGCCTGGACCAGGACCGGATCCTGCGGTCGTACCTGACGCTGATCCAGGCCACCCTGCGGACGAGCTTCTACCAGAAGCCGGTCGGCGGGCGGCCCAAGTCGTACGTGGCGTTCAAGCTGGACCCGCAGGCCATCCCGGACCTGCCGGCCCCGCGGCCGAAGTTCGAGATCTTCGTGTACTCGCCCCGGTTCGAGGGCGTGCACCTGCGGTTCGGGCCGGTGGCCCGGGGCGGGCTGCGCTGGTCCGACCGGCGGGAGGACTTCCGCACCGAGGTGCTCGGCCTGGTCAAGGCGCAGATGGTGAAGAACGCCGTGATCGTGCCGGTGGGCGCCAAGGGCGGCTTCGTGCTCAAGCAGAAGCCGGGGGACCGCGACGAGGCGGTCGCCTGCTACAAGGAGTTCGTCGGCGCGATGCTCGACGTCACCGACAACATCGTCGGCGGCGAGATCGTGCCGCCGACCGACGTGGTCCGGCACGACGTCGACGACCCGTACCTGGTGGTGGCGGCGGACAAGGGCACCGCCACGTTCTCCGACATCGCCAACGAGATCTCGGCGGCGCACAACTTCTGGCTGGGCGACGCGTTCGCCTCCGGCGGCTCCGCCGGGTACGACCACAAGAAGATGGGCATCACCGCCCGGGGCGCCTGGGAATCGGTCAAGCGGCACTTCCGCGAGCTGGGCCACGACACCCAGACCCAGGACTTCACCGTGGTCGGCGTCGGCGACATGTCCGGCGACGTGTTCGGCAACGGGATGCTGCTCTCGGAGCACATCCGGCTGGTGGCCGCCTTCGACCACCGGCACATCTTCCTGGACCCGGACCCGGACGCGGCCACCTCGTACGCCGAGCGGAAGCGGCTGTTCGAGCTGCCCCGGTCGTCGTGGGAGGACTACGACCGGAAGCTGATCTCGGAGGGCGGCGGGATCTTCCCGCGTACCGCCAAGTCGATCCCGATTACGCCGCAGGTCCGGGCGGTGCTCGACCTCGACGAGGACGTGACGCAGCTCAGCCCGCAGGAGCTGATGAAGGCGATCCTCACCGCGCCGGTCGACCTGTTCTGGAACGGCGGCATCGGCACCTACGTGAAGGCGTCGACGCAGACCAACGCCGAGGTGGGCGACAAGTCCAACGACGCCATCCGGGTGGACGGCAAGAGCCTGCGCTGCCGGGTGGTCGGCGAGGGCGGCAACCTGGGCTGCACCCAGCACGGCCGGATCGAGTACGCGCAGAACGGCGGCCGGATCTACACCGACTTCATCGACAACGCGGCCGGGGTGGACTGCTCCGACCACGAGGTGAACATCAAGATCCTGCTCAACACGGCGGTCGCCGACGGCGCGCTGGACGTCCCCGAGCGGGACGAGCTGCTCGCCCAGATGACCGACGAGGTCGCCGAGCTGGTGCTGCGGGACAACTACGACCAGGCGCGGGCGATCAACAATGCCCAGGCCCAGGCCGCGTCCCTGCTCCCGGTGCACCGGCGGATGATCAACGAGCTGGAGCGGGCCGGTCAGCTCGACCGGGCCCTGGAGGCGCTGCCGCCGGACGAGGAACTGGCGGTCCGCACCGAGTCCGGGCTGACCGCGCCGGAGTTCGCGGTCCTGCTCGCGTACGTCAAGATCGTGCTGGAGCGGGAGATCCTGGCCGAGGGGCTGGCCGACGAGGAGTGGACGACCGAGGTCCTGGTCAACTACTTCCCGACGCCGATGCGCGAGCGCTTCGCCGACCGGATGGCCCAGCACCGGCTGCGCCGCGACATCGTCACCACGGTGCTCGTCAACGAGGCGATCAACCGGGGCGGCATCTCGTTCGTCTTCCGGGTCGTCGAGGAGACGGCCGCTTCGGCGGCGGACGTGATCCGGGCGTACGTGGTGGTCCGCGAGGTCTTCGGGCTGCGCGAGCTCTGGGACGCCGTCGAGGCGCTGGACAACAAGGTCTCCCCGGAGCTGCAGACCAGCGTCTACCTGGACACTCGGCGGCTGCTCGACCGCGCGGTGCGCTGGCTGGTCACCAACCGGCGCTCGCCGATCGACGTGCCGGCCGAGATCGCCCGGTTGCGCGACGGCGTGGCCCGGCTCCTGCCGGACCTGGAGGAACGCTTCTACGGCAGCGAGCGGGAGTCGCTGGCGGCGCACATCGACTCGATGGCCGAGCGGGGTCTGCCGCGCGACCTGGCCGAGCAGGCGACCCGCCTGATGTACAGCTTCGGCCTGCTGGACGTGGTGGAGACGGCCACCTCCAGCGGGCGGGACGTGGGCGAGGTGGCGTCGGTCTACTTCGTCCTGTCCGACCTGTTCCGGGTGGACTCCCTGCTGTCGAAGATCTCCCTGCTGCCGCGGGAGGACCGCTGGCAGACGCTGGCCCGGATGGCGCTGCGCTACGACCTGTACGCCGCGCTGGCCGCGCTCACCGCGGAGGTTCTCGGCTCGACCCCGGACAACCTGCCCTCGAACGAGCGGGTGCTCCAGTGGGAGCAGTCGAACGCCACCTCGATCCACCGCGCCCGCCGGGCCATGGGGGAGTTCGACGAGTCGCGGGCCGATCTGGCCGCCCTGTCGGTGCTGCTGCGCCAGATCCGCACCCTGGTGCGGACCTCCGCCGCCGCCTGACGAGTACGCCGACGCGCCTCCGGCGGGACTCAGGTCCCACCGGAGGCGCGTCGCGTTCACCCGGTCATCGTGGCGAGGACGACGATGTTGTCGGGGTAGCTGCGGGCGGCCTGGTCGAACTCGCCGCCGCAGGTCACCACCCGCAGGGCGGGCTTGTCGTTCGGCCCGTACACCAGCTCGGTGGGAAAGGACACCTTCGGGTACGACCGGACCTCGTCGACGGCGAAGGTGGCCTTGACCCCGTCGGCGCGGGTGACGGTGATGGTGTCACCCGGCAGCAGGGCGCCGAGTTCGAAGAAGACGGCGGGGCCGAGCTTCGCCGAGTCGACGTGCCCGACGATCACCGCGTTGCCGACCTCGCCGGGGCTGGGCCCCGGGGAGTACCAGCCGGCGCGTTGGGCCTGGTCCAGCGGGGGGACCTGGACGGTGCCGTCCGGGTTGGTGCCCAACGTCATGATCTCGGCGTCGACCCCGATGCGCGGGATCGAGATGGTGCCGGGGGCGGATCGGGACAACGCGGCGGGCGGCACCTCCACCGCCTCGACCAGGCCCTCGTCGGGTACGGCGTCCGGCTCGGCGGCGGGGGTCTGCGGGGCGG
>NZ_JAEVHN010000257.1:0-8176 GCF_016803375.1 Micromonospora sp. 4G55 | reverse complement strand
CTGCACCGGGTCCGCGCGGCGGTGCACGGCTACCGGGCGGTCGACCTCGCCGAGCAGCTCGCCGCGGTGGCCGAGGTGCTGCGCTCCTGCGGGGTGCGGTGCGACGTCGTACCGCCGCCGGCGGACCTGCCGCCGGGTATCGCCGCCGAGCTGGCGGCGGTGCTGCGCGAGGCGGGCACCAACGTGCTGCGGCACAGCCGGGCCGGTTGGTGCCGGATCGAGATCACCCGGGAGGGCGACGTGGCCACGATGACGGTGCGCAACGACGGGGTCGGCGCGGACGCCGGGGCGGACCGGCACAGCCACGGGCTGCGCGGCCTGACCGAGCGGCTGGCGGCGGTCGGCGGCGGGGCTGCGTACCGACCGGGCGGGCGGCGTCTTCACCCTCCAGGCGACCGTGCCGGTGAGCGCGTGATCCGGGTCCTGCTCGCCGACGACGAGGAGCTGATCCGGCAGGCCCTCGCCGCCCTGCTCGGCCTGGAGGACGACCTCGAGGTGGTGGCGCAGGCCGCCGACGGGGCGTACCGCGCTCGACGCGGCGCGGGCGCACCGGCCGGACGTCGCCGTGGTCGACCTGGAGATGCCGGCACCGGGCGGGATCGAACTCGCAGCGGAACTGGGCCGCGCCCTGCCCTCGTGCGCGGTGGTGATCCTCACCGGCCACGGCCGCCCCGGCCACCTGCGGCAGGCGCTCACCGCCGGGGCCCGCGGCTTCCTGCCCAAGGGCGCCCCGGGCGGCGCGCTCGCCGACGTGATCCGCCGGGTCCACGCCGGCTCCCGGTACGTCGACCCGGCGCTGGCCGCCGACGCGCTCACCCTCCCGCCCTGCCCGCTGACCCCACGGGAGCTGGAGACGCTGCGGCTGGCCGAGTACGGCGCCCCGGTCGCGGTGATCGCCCGGCGTACCGGGCTGGCCGCTGGCACGGTCCGCAACCACCTGTCGGCGAGCGTGCAGAAGCTCGGCGCGGCGGACCGGGCCCAGGCGGTGCGGGATCGCCCGCCGACGCCGGCTGGCTCTAGGACCCCACCAGCGGGGCCCGCGCCTCGTCGAACAGCGCCGGCCCGGCGTACGCCACCGGCGACGCCGCGTCCGCCGGTCGCAGCCCGGCCAGCTGCTCGGCGCTGAGCGCGTAGACCACCCGGCCCAGGCCGGAGCGTTCGATGGCGGTGGCGCACATCCCGCACGGCTGGCAGCTGGTGTACATCGTGGCGCGGCCCGCCTCGTCGGCGGCCAGCCGCCGGGCCGCCCAGCGGGCCAGTTTCAACTCCGGGTGCGCGGTGATGTCGTCGTCGGTCCGCTCGGTGTTGACCCCCTCGGCCAGCACCCGCCCGTCGGCGGCGACCAGCAGCGACCCGAACGGGCCGTCCCCGGCCGCCCGGGCCGTGCCGGCCAGCGCGATGGCCCGCCGCAGGTGTCGTTCGTCGGTCTCGGTCAGCACGCTCATTCCGGCCGGGTTCCCCGCCGGGGCGGCCCCCACACGCCGACTAGCCTGGCGGGCGTGCGTACCGTCGAACTGCTCTGCTCCCCGCCCCTGGAGCAGGCGGTGCGCGCCGCCTGGGACCGGCTCGCCGCCGCCGGGCTGCCCAGCCTGGCCCGGAACACCCACCCCAGCAACCGGCCGCACCTGACCCTGGCCTCGGTCGAGGCGTTCCCGGCCGGCGCCGCCGAACGCCTCGCCGACCTCGTCGACGCCGCGCTGCCCCTGCCGGTACGCCTCGACCGGATCGAGGTGCTCGACGGCAGCGCCCCGCTGGTCTGGCTGCTGCGCCCCGCCCCGGAGCTGACCGCCCTGCACGCCGCGGTCTGGGACGTGCTCGCCGACGCCGACGGGCAGCACCCGTGGCACGCCCCGGGGCGGTGGATCCCCCACCTGAGTCTCGCGCTGCGCTTTCGCGACAACGACCGGCGGCTGGCCCGGGCGGTGGCCGGTGTCGACCGGCCGGCGGGCGAGTTCGTGGCGGCCCGCAGCTACGACGGCGACACCCGGACGGTCAGGCCGCTGGGAAGGGGCTCTCCGGCAAACTGACGCGGTCCGTGGTTGCCCCAGCGCTCCCGCTGGCCCGGACCTGCCGTCGCCGATGACCGAGCGTGGTGATCGACGTCACCCGCCGTGCGGTCCGCGAGGGTCCGGCCCGATCGACCCGGCGGGGGAGGATCACCACAGGGACGGGCTGAAGGGCCCGCGACGGTGCAGGAAGGATCAGCATGAACGACCGCGGAACCGTGGACATGTGGTTCGACCCGGTCTGCCCCTGGGCGTGGGTGACCTCCCGCTGGCTGCTGGAGGTGGAGCGGGTCCGCCCGGTCGACGTCCGGTTCAACGTGATGAGCCTCGCGGTGCTCAACGAGGGCAACGACGATGTGCCCGAGCCGTACCGGGACCGACCCGACGAGTACTTCGAACTGCGCCGCCGCTCCTGGGGGCCGGTGCGGATCTGCGTCGCCGCCGCCCAGGCCCACGGACAGGGCGTGCTCCGCGACCTCTACACCGCCTTCGGCACCCGGATCCACCCGGGCGGGCAGCCGCTCGGCGACGCGCTCAACCGGGCGGCGCTGGCCGACGCCGGCCTCGACCCGGCCCTCGCCGCCGTGGCGGACAGCACCACGCACGACGACGCGGTCCGGGCCAGCCACGACGCGGGGATGAAGCCGGTCGGCACGGACGTCGGCACCCCGGTCATCCACGCCCCGGGCCCGGTGGCCGGGGAGACCGTGGCGTTCTTCGGCCCGGTGGTCACGCCGGCGCCGCGCGGCGAGGCGGCCGGTCGCCTCTGGGACGGGGTGCTCCTCGTCGCCGGCACGTCCGGCTTCTACGAGCTCAAGCGCAGCCGCGACCTCGGCCCGTCCTTCGACTGACCGACCGGGTGGGGCGCCGGGCCATCGCCGCCCGGCGCCCCGACCCCCATCGATCTTCAAGCCGGCCTCAAGTACGCCCACGCACGCTGTCCCTCGTCATCGCGGCTGAACACGGACGCGGTAGTAGTCGACCGGCAGTGAGGGACGTACTGCGATGTTGAGTTCGAGGGCCTGCACGTGCCCGGACGGTGTCCGGTGACGCGGCGCGTCGTCATCACCGGGATAGGCGTACGCGCCCCCGGTGGCAACGGCACCAAGGAATTCTGGGACCTGTTGACCGCGGGCCGGACGGCGACCCGGCGGATCTCCTTCTTCGACCCGTCGCCGTACCGGTCCCAGGTCGCCGGGGAGGCCGACTTCGACCCGGCCCGGGAGGGGCTGACGCCCCGCGAGGTCCGGCGGATGGACCGGGCGTCGCAGTTCGCCGTGGTCTGCGCCCGGGAGGCGGTCGCCGACAGCGGCCTGGACTTCGGCGCGCTGGACCCGCACCGGGTCGGCGTGAGCCTGGGCAGCGCGGTCGCCGCGGCCACCAGCCTGGAGCGGGAGTACCTGGTGCTCTCCGACAGCGGACGGCGGTGGGAGGTCGACGCCGACTACGTCTCGCCACACATGTTCGACTACCTGATTCCCAGCGTCATGCCGGCGGAGGTGGCCTGGACGGTGGCGGCCGAGGGGCCGGTGGCGATGGTCTCCAACGGCTGCACCTCCGGCCTGGACTCGGTGGGCCACGCCGTCCAGCTGATCCGTGAGGGCAGCGCGGACGTGATGCTGGCCGGCGCCTCGGACGCGCCGGTCACGCCGATCGTGGCGGCCTGCTTCGACGCCATCAAGGCCACCACCTCCCGTAACGACGACCCGGAGCACGCGTCCCGGCCCTTCGACGGCTCCCGCAACGGGTTCGTCCTCGCTGAGGGGGCGGCGATGTTCGTGCTCGAGGAGTACGCGAGCGCCCGCCGCCGCGGCGCGCACGTCTACGCCGAGGTCTCCGGGTACGCCACCCGGTGCAACGCGTACCACATGACGGGGCTCAAGGCCGACGGCCGGGAGATGGCCGAGGCGATCCGGGTGGCGCTGGACGAGTCCCGGCTGGACCCCACGGCGATCGGCTACGTCAACGCGCACGGCTCGGGCACCCGGCAGAACGACCGGCACGAGACGGCTGCCTACAAGCGCAGCCTCGGCCAGCACGCGTACGAGGTGCCGGTCAGCTCGATCAAGTCGATGGTCGGGCACTCGCTCGGCGCCATCGGGTCCGTCGAGATCGCCGCCTCGCTCCTGGCGATCGAGCACGGTGTCGTACCGCCCACAGCCAACCTGCACGAGGCCGACCCGGAGTGCGACCTCGACTACGTGCCGCTGGTCGCCCGGGAGCAGGCCGTCGACACCGTGCTGACGGTCGGCAGCGGCTTCGGCGGTTTCCAGAGCGCGATGGTGCTGCGACGGCCGGAGGTGCGGGCATGACGGGCCCGGTGGTGGTCACCGGCATGAGCGTGGCGACCCCGGTCGGGCTGGGACTCGAACGGTTCTGGACCAACGTCCTCGCCGGCCGGAACGGGATCAGCCGGATCACCCGCTTCGACGTCTCCGCGTACCCGGCCGCGCTGGCCGGGCAGATCCTCGACTTCCGGGCGGAGGAGCACCTGCCGAGCCGGCTGCTGCCGCAGACCGACGTCTCCACCCGGCTCGCCCTGGCCACCGCCGACTGGGCGATCGCCGACGCGAAGGTCGACCCGGCCACGCTGACCGACTACGACATGGGCGTCGTCACCTCGAACGCCTCCGGCGGCTTCGAGTTCACCCACCGTGAGTTCCACAAGCTCTGGTCGCAGGGACCGCAGGCGGTCAGCGTCTACGAGTCGTTCGCCTGGTTCTACGCGGTGAACACCGGTCAGATCTCCATCCGCAACAGGATGCGCGGCCCGAGCAGTGCCCTGGTGGCCGAGCAGGCCGGTGGCCTCGACGCGGTGGGGCACGCGCGCCGGACCGTACGCCGCGGCACCTCGCTCGTGGTCACCGGCGGGGTGGACTCGGCGCTCGACCCGTGGGGCTGGACGTCTCAGGTGTCCAGCGGACGGGTCAGCGCCGCCACCGACCCGGACCGGGCCTACCTGCCCTTCGACGGGCGGGCCGGCGGCTACGTTCCCGGTGAGGGCGGCGCCATCATGGTGCTGGAGGACCTCGCGGCGGCGCGCGAACGCGGCGTGCCGCAGCGGTACGGGGAGATCGCCGGCTACGCCTCCACCTTTGACCCGCCCCCCGGGTCGCCGCGCCCGCCGCCCTGCGCCGGGCCGCCGAGCTGGCCCTCGCCGACGCGGGGATCGCCCCGGATGCCGTCGACGTGGTGTTCGCCGACGCCGCGGGCGTGCCCGAGCTGGACCGGGTGGAGGCCGAGGCGATCAGCGGTCTGTTCGGCCCGCGCGGCGTGCCGGTGACCGCGCCCAAGGCGATGTTCGGCCGGCTCTACGCCGGGGGCGGCCCCACCGACCTGGTCGCCGCCCTGCTCGCCATCCGCGACGGGGTGATCCCGCCCACCACCGGCACCACCCAGGTGCCCGAGCGGTACGCCCTCGACCTGGTCCTGGACCGGCCCCGACCGGCCCCGGTCTCCACCGCCCTCGTCCTCGCCCGCGGCCGGTGGGGGTTCAACTCCGCCGTCGTCGTCCGCGCCGCCGGATGACCGGCCCGCTTTCGCACACCCGGACCACAAAGGAGCCATCCATGAGCACGATGACCATCGACGACGTGCGCCGCATCCTCGTCGCCTGCGCCGGCGAGACGGACGCGGCGGCCTTCGACGGCGACATCGACGGCGTCGAATTCGAGGAGCTGGGGTACGACTCGCTGGCGCTGATGGAGACCGCCGCGCGGATCGAGCAGGAGTACGGGGTGCGCATCCCCGACGAGCGGATCGCCGACCTGCGCACCCCCCGCGAGCTGGTCGACCTCGTCAACGGCGCCGCGGCCCGGACGTCATGACCCCGGCCGTCGGAGAGCCGATGAGCCCGTCCCGGCCGCACCAGACCGTCCACACCCGCGTCGTGGCCGCGCCCCCGGAGGTGGTCTACGAGCTGGTCGCCGACGTACGCCGGTGGCCCGTGATCTTCGAGCCGACCGTGCACGTACGGCACCTGGAGCGCACCCCGGATGTCGAACGGTTCGAGCTCTGGGCGCAGGTCAACGGCCGGGTGAACACCTGGGCGTCCCGGCGCGACCTCGATCCGGCCGGCCTGCGGGTCACCTTCCGGCAGGAGCGCAGCCAGGCACCGTTGACCTCGATGGGCGGCGACTGGACCTTCCGGCCGGTAGGCGGCGGGCGCACCGAGGTCGTGCTGACCCACCGGTTCACCGTCGACGGCGGCGAGGAGCAGCTGGCGTGGATGAACCAGGCACTGGACACCAACAGCGCCCGGGAACTGGCCGCGCTGGCCCGCGTCGCCGAACTCGGGCACCCGGTGGACGACCTGGTCTTCTCCTTCACCGACCGGGTCGTGCTGCCCGGAGTCAGCGCCGCCGACGTGTACGCCTTCGTGCGGCGCAGCGACCTGTGGCCGCAGCGGCTGCCGCACGTCGACCGGGTGTCGCTGAGCGAACCGCAGCCGGACGTGCAGGACATGGAGATGGACACGGTGACCGCCGAGGGCCGGTCGCACACCACCCGCTCGATCCGGCTCTGCCTGCCCGGGCAGATCGTCTACAAGCAGGTCGTCCCGCCGGGAATGCTCCTCGGGCACGCCGGGTCGTGGGAGTTCGCCGACGGTCCGGGCGGCGCGGAGGTCCACGCCCGACACAGCGTGGCGGTCGACCCGGAGGCGATCGACGCCGTCCTCGGCGCGGGCAGCACCCCGGCGGACGCCCGCCGCCACCTGCGGGACGTGCTCGGCCGCAACAGCCGGGCCACGCTCGAGCACGCCGGCCGGTACGCGCGGGAGCAGCCGGCCCCGCACACCGGGGGCGGGTGTGTCCCGGTGAGCGTCCCCTCGGTGGTCCCCGCCCCGGCGACCGGTGACGCGGACGGCGCGCTGACCGAGGTGGCCGACGGCGTCTTCGCGTACACCCAGCTGCCCGGCGGCTGGTGCGTCAGCAACGCCGGCGTCGTCGTCGGGTCCGACGGCGTCCTGGTGATCGACACCCTGGCCACCGAGCGACGCGCCCGGCGCCTCCGGGCGGCCGTCGACGGGATCGGTGGGGGACCCGGACGCCTGGTGGTCAACACCCATCATCACGGCGACCACAACTTCGGCAACCACGTCTTCGGCCCGGGCACCACCGTCGTCGCGCACGAACTGGCCCGTACCGAGATGGCCGACACCGGGCTCGCCCTGACCGGCCTCTGGCCCGACGTCGACTGGGGCGACGTGCGGGTCACCCTGCCCGCGGTGACGTTCGCCGACCGGCTCACCGTGCACGTCGGTGACCGGCGCGCCGAGCTGGTCCACGTCGGGCCGGCGCACACCACCAACGACGTGGTGGTGTGGCTGCCCGACGAGCGCGTCCTGTTCGCCGGGGACGTGGTCCTCTCCGGGGCCGCCCCGTTCAACCTCATGGGCTCGGTCTCCGGGGCGCTCACCGCACTCGAACGGCTCCGGAAGCTGGAGCCGCGCACCGTGGTCTGCGGACACGGGCCCGTGACGGGGCCGCAGGCCATCGAGGACAACATCGCCTACCTGCGCTGGGTCCGGGACCTGGCCGCGACGGCACACGCGGAGGGCCTCACCCCGTTGGCGGCCGCGCGGTCGGCGGACCTCGCGCCGTTCGCGCACCTGCTCGACGGCGAGCGCATCGTGGGCAACCTGCACCGCGCGTACGCCGAGATCACCGGTGGCCCGCCGGGCCGGCCGCTGGACGTCGTCGCGATCTTCGGCGAAATGGTCGCCTACAACGACGGCCGGTTGCCGACCTGCCGGGCCTGACCCGGCGCCCACGCCACCCCGCACCCCTCACGTTAGGAACGGTCGCTGTGTCCATGACAACCGCGCCGCGCGCCCGCCGGGTGTTCGCGGCAGCCGCAGCCGTCGCCGGTCTGCTCACCCTCGCCGCCCAACTGCCCGACGGCGGATCGTCCCCCGGYCMTKCTGCCCTCGCTTCGCCCCGGTGCAAAGACCACGGTCACTGCGCGACGGCGCGCTCACTCACGGCGCTGGCGGCGCTGCCGCGGCCGGGCGTCCTCCGGCCGGTGGAAGGCGTTGTTGAGCTTGCTGGTCACGAAGACCTCGGCGCGGTCCAGGCCGGAGGTGCGGACCGCCTCGCCGACCTCGGCCTCGTTGCCGTACATCTCGGCGGTGTCGATGTGTCGGTAGCCGATCTCCAGCGCCCGGCTGA
>NZ_JAEVHN010000256.1:0-8177 GCF_016803375.1 Micromonospora sp. 4G55 | reverse complement strand
TCTTCGGCGAGGAGCCGGAGCAGCAGATCCGCGACGACCTGCGCCGGTTCAAGCAGGTGCTGGAGACCGGTGAGGTGGTCCGCTCCGACGCCAGCCCGCCGGGCGGCTCGGCCGTGCGGTGGCGAAGCTCTTCGGCGAGGAGCCGGAGCAGCAGATCCGCGACGACCTGCGCCGGTTCAAGCAGGTGCTGGAGACCGGTGAGGTGGTCCGCTCCGACGCCAGCCCGCAGGGGATCACCCTGCACCAGCAGCTCAAGCAACGCCCCGCCCAGCCGCTGCCCGCCCGCTGACCGCCACCGGGAAGGAAAGACGATGAGAGCCACCACCTGGACGGGCAAGGACAGCGTCAAGGTCGTCGACGTGCCCGACCCGCGCATCATGAACGCCCGGGACGCCATCGTGAAGATCAGCTCGACGGCGATCTGCGGCTCCGACCTGCACCTCTACCACGGGTACATCCCGGCCCTGCGCAAGGGCGACATCCTCGGCCACGAGTTCATGGGCGAGGTGGTCGAGGTCGGCCCGGAGGTGGACAACCTCGCCGTCGGCGACCGGGTGGTGGTGCCGTTCCCCATCGCCTGCGGCAACTGCGCCTCCTGCCAGCAGGGCCGCTACTCGGTCTGCGAGAACTCCAACCCCAACGCCGGGATCGCCGAGAAGATCATGGGCCACTCGCCGGCCGGCATCTTCGGCTACAGCCACCTGCTCGGCGGGTACGCCGGTGGCCAGGCCGAGTACGCCCGGGTGCCGTTCGCCGACGTCGGCCCGATCAAGATCCCTGACGAGGTCCCCGACGACCAGGCGTTGATGCTCGCCGACGTCTTCCCCACCGCCTACATGGGGGCGGAGATGTGCGACATCACCCCCGGCGACGTGGTTGCGATCTGGGGCGCCGGGCCGGTCGGCCTCCTCGCCGCCGCCAGCGCCCGGCTGCTCGGCGCGGAGCGGGTCGTCGTCATCGACCGGTACCCGTACCGGCTGCGGCTCGCCGCCGAGCGGGCCGGCGCGGAGACGATCAACTACGAGGAGCTCGACGTGCTGGACGAGCTGAACCGGCTCACCGCCGGCCGGGGCCCGGACGCCTGCATCGACGCCGTCGGGCTGGAGGGGCACCACGGCAACGCCGCGATGTACGCATACGACCGGGTGAAGCAGGCCGGCCGGCTGGAGACCGAGCGGCCCTTCGCGCTGCGCGAGGCGATCCTGGCCTGCCGCAGCGGGGGAGTGGTCTCGGTGATCGGGACGTACGGCGGGTTCGTGGACAAGTTCCCGATGGGCGCGTTCATGAACCGCTCGCTGATCATGCGGACCGGGCAGTGCCACGTGCAGCGCTACACCCGCCCACTGCTGGAGCGGATCGTGAAGGGCGAGATCGACCCGAGCTTCGTCATCAGCCACCGGATGCCGCTCAAGGACGCGGCCAAGGGCTACAAGATCTTCCAGAAGAAGCAGGACGACTGCACCAAGGTGGTGCTCAAGGTCTGACGGCGCGGGCTGCGCGACGATCCGTCACCCTGGGGCTGATCGACTCAGGGCAGTGGCCACTCGTGCACCGGGCGGTTGCTGTGCATCAGGTCCACGTAGTGGCGGACCACCTCGCGCAGCGCCTCCGGCCGGTCCAGGTGGTCGGCGGATTCCAGCCGGTGCAGGGTCTCCACCTGCCAGGTCGCCCCGTTGCGCCCGGTCAGGCAGCGCTGCTCGATGATGCTGAGCAGCCGGTCGCGCTCGGCCGGGTCCAGCCCCCACCGGTCCAGCCCGTGGTACGCCAGCGGCAGCAGCCGCCGCAGCACCAGCTCGGTCACCGGCAGGTAGCCCAGGCCGGGCCAGTAGACCTGCGCGTCGATCCCGTGCCGGGCGCAGTTGGTGAAGTTCTCCTCCGCGGCGCTGAACGACATCTGCGACCACAGCGGACGGTCGGACTCCGCCAGGGCCCGGACCAGCCCGAAGTAGAACGCGCCGTTGGCGACGGTGTCCAGCACCGTCGGCCCGGCCGGCAGCACCCGGTTCTCCACCCGCAGGTGCGGGCGGCCCTTGAGCACGTCGTAGACCGGCCGGTTCCACCGGTAGACGGTGCCGTTGTGCAGCCGCAGCTCGGCCAGCTTCGGCACCCCGCCGGCGGCCAGCGCCTCGGCCGGGTCCTCCGGGTCGCAGACCGGCAGCAGCGCGGGGAAGTACCGGACGTTCTCCTCGAACAGGTCGAACACGCTGGTGATCCAGCGTTCGCCGAACCAGACGCGGGGGCGTACCCCCTGGGCCTTGATCTCCTCCGAGCGGGTGTCGGTGGCCTGCTGGAACAGCGGGATGCGGGTCTCCCGCCACAGCTCCCGGCCGAAGAACAGCGGCGAGTTCGCGCCGAGCGCCACCTGGATGCCGGCGACCGCCTGGGCGGCGTTCCAGTAGTCGGCGAACTGCGCCGGGCTGACCTGGAGGTGGAACTGGGTGCTGGTGCAGGCCGCCTCCGGGGTGATGGTGTCCGCGGTGGTCGCCAACCGCTCCACCCCGTTGATCGAGATCCGCAGGTCCTCGCCCCGGGCCGCGAAGATCTGCTCGTTGAGCAGCTCGTAGCGCGGGTTCTGCGACAGCGTCGCGGCGGTGAGGTGCTGCGGGCGCAGGGTGGGCAGGATGCCGATCATCACCATGTGCGCGCCCACCGTGCGGGCCTTCTGTTCCGCCGCGTTGAGGCTGGCCCGGACGTGCTCCTCGAACTCGGCGGTGCCGGTGCCGGCGAGCCGCCGGGGGGCCACGTTGATCTCGACGTTGAACTGTCCCAGTTCGGTCTGGAAGCTGGGGTCGGCGACGGCGGCGAGCACGTCGGCGTTGCGCATCGCCGGCATCGACTCCTCGTCGACCAGGTTCAGCTCGATCTCCAGCCCGGTCATCGGCCGCTCCACGTCGAACCGCGACTCGCGCAGCATCTCGGCGAAGACGTCCAGGCAACGGCGTACCTTCTCGCGGTAGCGGGCCCGGTCCTCTCGGCTGAAGGTCCGCGCGCCGACGTCTTCGCCCATTGGTCACCACCTTGTCACCCTTGGTTCCCCCAAACCTCGCACGTTCCGACGCGGGCGGGGAAGACCCGAAGGACTCTTACCTACCCATTCGCGGCCTCCGTGATCCCCGTCCCTCCGCTGCGGTTCCGCCCCGGTTCGAGGGACCCGGCTGGCTAGCATGGCGCGATGCGTGAGAAGACGACCCGGCTGTTCGTGGCGGCGGCGATCGCCGAGGCGTGCTCCTGGCTGGCCCTGCTGGTCGGCATGGCCGTCAAGTACGGCCCGCCGGCCAACGAGATCGGCGTCAAGATCTTCGGGCCGATCCACGGCGGACTCTTCGTCGCCTACGGGCTGCTGGTGCTGGTGATGGCCCGGACCCACCGGTGGAGCCTGCCGGTCACCGCCGTCGCGCTGGTCAGCGCCGTGCCGCCGTTCGCCACGCTGTTCTTCGAGCGCTGGGCCCGGCGGCGGGGCATGCTCCGCACCGCCCCCGAGCCGGCCCGCCCGCTCACTCCCGTCGGCTAGGCCCCGCCGCCCGCCAGGAACGCCGCCAGCACGGCGGCGAGCTGCTCCGGCGCCTCCTCGGCCATGTGGTGCCCGGAGTCGACGGACGCCACCCGCAGGTCCGGGGCCCACTCGCGCCAGATCGCGGCCGGATCGCCGTACAGCTCCGCCATGTCGTCGCGGGTGGAGAAACAGAACAGCACCGGGCAGTCGATCCGCCGTCCGGCGGCCCGGTCGGCCTCGTCGGCCGCCCGGTCCGGGCCGAGGCCGGCCCGGTAGTCCTCGCACATCGCGTGCACCGTCGCCGGGTCGTGGATGGCCCGGTGGTAGTCGGCGTACGCCTCCGCACCCATCTCGGTGGGCGAGCCGCCGTACCAGGCGTCGGGGTCGGCGTTGATCACCCGCTCGGCCGGCTTGTCCGACTGGGCCAGGAAGAACCAGTGCCACCAGCGGGCGGCGAAGCGGGCGTCGCAGCGGGCCAGCGCCTCGCCGATCGGCACCCCGTCGAGGACGCCGAGCCGGCTCACCCGGCCCGGGTGGTCCAGCGCCGTGCGCATCGCCGCGTAGCAGCCCCGGTCGTGGCCGACGACCGCCGCCCGGTCGTGGCCGAGGGCGTCGAGCAGGCCGACGACGTCGGCCGCCATCGCCCGCTTCGCGTACCCGGCGTGGTCGGGGCCGGCCGGCGGCTTCGACGAGCCACCGTAACCGCGCAGGTCCGGGCAGATCACGGTGAACCGGTCGGCGAGCAGCGGCGCCACCAGGTGCCAGGTGGCGTGGGTACGCGGGTGCCCGTGCAGCAGCACCACCGGCGGGCCGGACCCGCCGTGCCGTACCCGCAGCCGGACGGGACCGACGTCGACGTGTTCCAGGGCGAATCCGGGAAACATGGCGTCCCCGGTGCCCGGCGCGACGGGCCGGGAAACTCCTCAGCCGGTGACCACCGAGCAGGCCGCCACGCCGGCGAGCAGCAGCGCGCCGAGCAGCGCCTGGAGCAGCAGCGGCGGCCCCAGGTGCGACCAGACGGTCGCGGTGCGCGGGGTGAGCAGCTGCCCGGTGGTGACGTTGACGATCCGCTCCACCCGGGGCGGCAGGTCCGGGTCGGGCTGCCGGCGCAGGGTCAGCTGCACGTGATCGGCCGGGTGCAGCGCGCTCTGCGGCAAGTGGCCGTGCAACTCCACCTCGTAGAGCAGGCCGGCGGCGTCGCGCACCCGCAGCGGGGTGACCAGGAACTCCGGCCCCTTCTTGAGATCCTTCCAGCCGCGCCGGGCACCGCCCCCACCACCAGTGGAGAGCAGGCTGCGCACCAGCAGCATCAACAGGCCCACCACGCTCGCCGCGGTCAGCACCACCACCAGCACCGGCTGGCCGACCCGCACCTCGCGGGGATATCCCTCCAGCAACCGGACGACCCGCCCGGTGAGGATCCGCTGCGTCGGATGCACGACGCGGAGCCGGAGATCGCTGTCCATGACCACCACCGAGAGTCCGGATACGTGCACTGATGGTAGCGGTCGCCCCGGTCGAACGACGTGAATGAACCCCGGTCACGCGCACGTGCCGGCGAGGTGACATCCCCGGCGGCGCGGGTAAGCGTGCGGCCGAGCTGGAAAGGGGTCTCGAGCATGCAGCTGTCCTTCCTGCGCCCGCTCTACGACCGTCCCGGGCCGTGGTGCTCGGTCTACCTGGACGCCTCCAGGGACACCCACGACGCCCATCCCCAGGTGGACCTCCGCTGGCGGGCCGTCAAGGGGCGCCTGCTGGAGCAGGGCGCCGACGCGGCGACCGTCGAGGCGATCGGGCAGGTGGTGCGTGGGCACGACCCGATGCCGGGGGACTACGGCGTGGCGATCTTCGCCACCCGTGGTCGGGTGGTGCTCACCGAGTACCTCAGCGCGCCGCCGTTCAAGGACCTGGCCGTCTGGTCCACCCTGCCGCACACCATGCCGCTGGTCGCCCAGCGGGGCGAGCAGATCGCCTGGGTCCGGGTGCTGGCCGACCGGACCGGCGCCGAGGCGATCGCGATCAGCGCCGGTGGGGTGCCCCGCCGGGCCCAGATCGCCGGCCGGGAAGGCGGCCAGTTGGCGCCGGGTCCAGCCGGGCGGCTGGTCGCAGTCGCGCTACCAGCGCTCCGCGGTGGAGGCGTGGCACCACAACGCCGGCGACGCCGTCGCGGCCACGGTCCAACTGGCCGAGCAGGTCGGCGCGGAGGTGGTCGTGGTGGCCGGGGACGTCCGGGCCACCGGCATGATCGCCGCGCAGCTGCCGGACCGCTGGCAGGACGTGATGGTGCGTACCGACGCGGGCGCGCGCGCCGGCGGGGCCGACCCGCAGTTGATGGACGACATCACCGTGCAGGCCATCGCCGAGGTCGCCGAGCAGCACGTCACCGCCGCCCTCGACCGCTTCGGCATGCAGGAGGACGTGGGTGCCGGGCTGGAGGCCGTGGTGGCCGCCCTGCAGCGCAACCAGGTCGACACCATGCTCATCGTCGACGACCCGTCGGCGACCGGTCAGCTCTGGATCGGTCCGGAGCCGACCGACATCGCCATCGAGCCGGGGCAGCTCCCCGCGGTGCGCGACCCGCAGCAGGTCCGCGCCGACGCGGCCCTGGTCCGCGCCCTGGTCGGCACCGACGCCGAGCTGACCGTCCTCGGCCGGGACGAGGCACCCGACCTGACCGACGGCATCGGCGCGGTGCTGCGCTACGTCGACGCCGGCACCCCCGGGCGCGGCAATGGCTGACCGGACGGTCGCGGACCTGGTGGTGGACCGGTTGCGGGCCTGGCGGGTGCCCCGCGCCTTCGGCTACCCGGGCGAGGCCATCGCCCCGCTGGTCGAGGCGCTGGACGCCGCCGGGGGTGACCCGGAGTTCGTGCCGGCCCGCCACGAGGAGACCGCCTCGTTCATGGCCACCGGGCACGCCAAGTTCACCGGCGGGATCGGCGTCTGCCTGGCCACCCAGGGACCCAGCGCGGTGCACCTGCTCAACGGCCTGTACGACGCCAAGCTGGACAGCAAGCCGGTGGTGGCGATCGTCGGGGAGGACGTCACCGGCCCGCTGGGGGGCGCGCACGAGGAGATCGGGCTGAGCCGGCTCTTCGGCGACGTGTGCAACCAGTTCGTCCGCTACGGCCGCGCCCCGGGGCAGGTGGTGGTCCTGCTGGACCAGGCGTTCCGGACCGCCGCGGCCACCCGCAGCCCCACCTGTGTGGTGCTGCCCCGCGAGTTGCAGGAGACCGTCGTACCCGATCTCCAGCCGCAGGCGGCCGGGGTGCTCACCGCGACGCCGGGGGAGCCGCTGGCCCGGGTGCTGCCGCACGACGCGGACCTGGACGCCGCCGCGTCGCTGCTCACCATCGGGCAGCGGGTGGCGATCCTGGTCGGTCAGGGCGCCCGGGGCGCGGAGGACGAGGTCGTGGTTCTGGCCGACCGGCTCGGCGCCGGGGTCGCAACCTCGCTGCTCGGCAAGCCGGTGCTCGACGAGCGGCTGCCCTTCCACACCGGGGTGCTCGGCGAGGTCGGCACCACGGCGGCGGCGCAGCTGATGGGCGGCGCCGACACGCTGCTGCTGGTCGGCACGAACGACCCGTGGATCGACTACTTCCCGATGGCCGGGCAGACCCGGACCGTCCAGATCGACATCGACGGGCGGCGGATCGGCACCCGCTACCCGGTGGACGTGCCGCTGGTCGGCGACGCCGCCGAGACGCTGCGTGCGCTGCTCACCCGGGTGCACGACCAGCCGAACCGGCAGTGGCGCGCCACCGTCGAGGGCTCGGTGGACCGCTGGCGGCAGGAATCGATCGCCCGGGCCGGTGCGCCCGCCCAGCCGGTCAACCCGCAGCTGGTGCTGCACGAACTCTCCCACCGGCTGCCGCGGCGGGGCGCGGTCGCCGTCGACGTCGGCTCGGTCATCTACTGGTACGCCCGCCACCTGGAGCTGCCGCCCGGGGTGAACGCGCAGCTCTGCGGCACGCTCGGCTCGATGGGCTGCGCGCTGCCGTACGCGCTCGCCGCCAAGCTCGCCCACCCCGACCAGCCGGTGCTCGCGTTGCTCGGCGACGGCGCCATGCAGCTCAACGGCCTCGCCGAGCTGATCACCGTGGCGCACCGCTGGCACGAGTGGGCGGACCCGCGGCTGGTGGTGCTGGTGCTCAACAACCGCGACCAGTCCGGCATGGGCGGCGGCCGGCAGGTCACCGACGCCACCCACCGCCGCCCGGACGTGCCGTACGCGGGCTGGGCCCGGCTGCTCGGGTTGCACGGGGTCCGGGTCGACCGGCCGGAACTGGTCGGGGCGGCCTGGGACGAGGCGCTCGCCGCAGACCGGCCGTGCGTGCTGGAGGCGGTGGTGGACCCGGAGGTGCCGCTGCGCCCGCCGGAACCGGCGCTGGCCGACCTGCGGGGGGTCTTCGCCGACGGCGACGCCGCCCGCCGGGTCCGCGACCGGATGCTCTCCACCCGGATGACCGTGGAGGCGGAGGACCTCGTTTAGCGCCACCGGGGCAGGGCATCAGGAGACCCCCAGCCGTTACCGGGAGGTCCCATGTCCGACTCCGTCGACCGCCGCTACGGCCCCGCGCCGCTGCCGCAGCCCCGGGGCCCGGTCTCCGCCGCCGTGATCGAGGCGCTGCGCCAGCCGCCGCACGACCTTCCGGCCGGGCTGGGCGCGGAGTTCGATCCAGCG
>NZ_JAEVHN010000255.1:0-8185 GCF_016803375.1 Micromonospora sp. 4G55 | reverse complement strand
CCCGGACGGTACGGTGACGGGCGACGCCAGCTGACCGGGGCCGTACGCCCGCCGCCGGCGCAACCGGCCCGCGGCGGGGCCGAACGGGGACGGATCGGGGACGGGGAGCTGAGCGGGGATCGACGGGGGCGGTGACGACGGGTGGGCCCCGCCCGGTCGTCGTACCGCCCGGAGCGCTGACCCGGCTGGCCCGGCTGGTGACCGAGGTGACCGCCCCCGCCGTGCTGGTCACCCTGCTGACCGTCGCGGTCGGCTGGCACGGCGCCGGTGGGGCGCACGGGCTCGGCTGGGCGCTGCTCGCCTCGGTCTTCGCCAGCGGCATCCCGTTCGCGTACATCCTCGGCGGGGTGCGGCGCGGCCGCCTGACCGACCACCACGTGGGCGTCCGCGACCAGCGACGCGTACCCCCTGCTCTTCGGTCTGGCCTCGGCCACCGCCGGCCTGGCGCTGCTCGCCGCGCTCGGCGCCCCCCGACCGGTGCTCGCCCTGGTCGCCGCCGGGGTGGTCGGCCTGGTGGTGGCGGTGACCGTCAGCCACTGGTGGAAGATGTCGATCCACACCGCGGTGGCCGCCGGCGCGGTGGTCGTGCTGGCGCTGACCTTCGGCCCCCGGATGCTCGCCGCCGCGCCGCTGCCGGCCCTGGCCGGCTGGTCCCGGGTACGGCTGCGCGACCACACCGTCGCGCAGGTGGTCGTCGGGGGTGTGGTCGGCGGTCTGGTCGCCGGCCTGGTCTACGCCGCGCTGCAGTGAGCGCGGCGTGACCGGTCAGGGGGTGTCGTCGCCGAGGCGCTGGCGGTTGGCCTCGATCCAGGCGTCCAGCGCGGCCGGGTCGTCCGGGTCCACCCCGTCCGCCATCAACTGCGCCACCGCGGCGGTGGCCGGGCTGCGCCGCTCACCCGTGCTGTAGAGCCGGGCGAACTCCGGCACCAGCTCCTCGATCGCCTCGTCGGTCCGGGTGACGGCCTGCTCCGGCAGGCCGCGCCGATGCCCCGCGAACGCCGTCCAGGCGCGCAGCACCCGGGGCAGCATCGCGGCGTCGTCCATGTCCAGCACGGCCCGGCGGTGCACCCAGTCCAGCAGGAACAACCCCGCCACCGCCGGGCTCCAGCGCAGCGGGTCGGCGTCCGGGAAGCTCGCCGCGTGGTCGAAGAGCAGGCCCAGACAGAAGTGCAGCGAGGCCAGCTCCGCGTCGCCGTCCAGGGCGTGCAGGCCGGCGCGGGCCGCCTCCGGCGACGCCAGGAAGGCCCGCACCAGCTCGGTGCGCTCCTCCCCGGTGAGCGGCTCGGCGTCCCAGGTCAGGGTGTCCGCCGGCGCGCCGGGCAGCACCGCCAGCCGGGCGCCGACCAGGGCCCGGTCGGTGGCGAGCGAACCCTCGCCGGGCAGGTCGCCGAGGTCGTCGGTGACCGTGAGGTGCCGGCTCACCTCGCCGTGCATCCGGGCCGGGTCCTCCTCGCGGAACCAGGTCAGGTCGTCCGTGGCGCACATCTGCCGGACCTGTTCGAGGATCCGCTCGGCGGGGCCGCCCACGAAGACGTCCTTGGTGATCCCGATGTTGTGGTCGACGAGCGCCACCAGCGCGTGCTCCGGACCGCCCGTCGCGTCGTCGTAGGCGAAGGTGGCGAGGTAGGAGGTCTGGTCGCCGTACACGTCGCCGTACGACCAGGCGCCGGTGAGGTGCACCCGGCCGAGCTGGCCGGACCAGGCCGGGGCCTGGGTGCCGGGGCGGACCTTCGCGGCGCCCTCCGCGTCCGGCACCAGCGCGGCGAAGACCGACCGGATGGTGGTCGCGGCGGCGGTCCGGCGGCGCGAGGTGGCGGCCAGGAAGCCGGAGACGAACTCCCGTACCGCCCGCTCCCGGTCGGTCTCGGCGATCGCGTAGACGCTGCCCAGCAGGGCGGCGCCGAGCATCTCGGCGTCGAGAGCGGTGTCCAGCCTCGTCACGTCGCGGGCGGCGTGCAGCACCGCGTCGTAGGGGGTCTGTGGCGTGGCCATGGTCCGACCCTACGCCGCGACGGCCGCCGGGACACCCGTGCCGAGGGCGGGTCTCACCGGGCCGCGTCGTGCAGCGCGTCCCTGGCCTGCCCGTACCGGTCCAGGACGGCCCGTACCGGGCTGAGGACGTACGTGTCGCCGATCCCGGCCACCGCGACGGTCAGGCGCTTCTCGGCCCGCTGCCGGGCCGCCGGGCCGCCCAGCGGATCACCGGCCGGGTCACCGCGGCCACCAGCAGCCCGGCGAGCAGGCCGCCGAGCAGCAGCAGGGTCGGCAGCGGCACCTCACCGACCCGCGGGTACTCCAGGGCGGGCAGCCCGAGCGCGCGCAGCGCGTAGCCGAGCAGCAGCCAGCCGAGCCCGGCCAGCGCGGCGAGGTGACCAGCCACTGGACGCCACCGACCAGCCGCCACCAGAGCGGCCGGCGGTCCATGCCCAGGTCGGTGCCGGCGATCGCCCGGTCCAGCGCGTCCGGCAGGTCGTCGAGGCGGGACCGGGCGGCCGTGGTGACCGCTCCCGGCCAGGCGTGGGCAGGTCGGCGCCGCAGCGGTCGGCGACCGCGCGGATGGCCAACCCGAGGGCGGACCGCTGGGCGGCGGTCGGATCGGGGACCGAGGTCGCGGCGACCAGGCGGTCTCCTGGTCGAGCAGGGCCAGCATGTTGGCGCCGAAGGTCTCCTGGAGCTGGGTGTGCTTGTAGAGGTTGTTCAGCACCACCTTGGCGACCGCGTCGCGCTTGAGCACGAGCACGATCCGCATGCCGGTACGCCCGGAGGACTCGTCGCGGATGTCGGCGATGCCGGCGAGCTTGCCCTCCTTGATCAGCTCGGCGATCCGCTCGGCCAGGTTGTCCGGGTTCACCTGGTAGGGCAGCTCGCTGACCACCAGGCAGGGGCGGCCGCGCTTGTCCTCCTCGACCTCCACCACGGCGCGCATCCGGATCGAGCCGCGCCCGGTCCGGTACGCGTCCTGGATCGCGGCCTGGCCGACGATCAGGCCGTAGGTGGGGAAGTCGGGGCCCTTGACGATCTCCAGCAGCGCTTCGAGGGTGGTCGCCTCGTCCGCCTCCGGGTGCTCCAGGCACCACTGCACCGCCGCGCCGATCTCGCGCAGGTTGTGCGGCGGGATCTTGGTGGCCATGCCGACCGCGATGCCCTCGGAGCCGTTGACCAGCAGGTTGGGGATCCGCGACGGCAGGATGGTGGGCTCCTTGGCCCGGCCGTCGTAGTTGTCCTGCAGGTCGACGGTGTCCTCGTCGATGTCCCGCAGCATCTCCATGGCCAGCGGGTCGAGCTTGCACTCGGTGTACCGCATGGCGGCGGCCGGGTCGTTGCCCGGGGAGCCGAAGTTACCGTTGCCGTCCACCAGCGGGTACCGCAGCGACCAGGGCTGCGCCATCCGGACCAGCGCGTCGTAGATCGCCGAGTCGCCGTGCGGGTGGAACTGGCCCATCACGTCACCGACGACGCGGGAGCACTTCACGTAGCCGCGGTCCGGCCGGTAGCCGGAGTCGAACATGGCGTAAAGGATCTTGCGGTGGACCGGCTTGAGCCCGTCCCGGACGTCCGGCAGGGCCCGCCCGACGATGACGCTCATCGCGTAGTCGAGGTACGAGCGCTGCATCTCGACCTCGAGGCCGACCGGCTCGATCCGGTCGTGCGCCACGACGGCCGCGGTTGTCTCCGGGATCTCCGGCTCGTTCGGGATGGACTCGGGAGTATCGGTCACTGTTAACCCTTATCAGACTCAGAGTCGTTTTCGTGCTGTGGATAACGGCTGTGGAAACCGGCCAAGCTGTGGATAACTCTGTGGACCGGCGGGTCGGCCGGGGACCGCCCGGCGACCGCCCACCACCGTCAGATGTCGAGGAACCGCACGTCCTTGGCGTTGCGCTGGATGAACGAGCGGCGCGCCTCGACGTCCTCACCCATCAGCACGCTGAACAGCTCGTCGGCGGTTGCGGCGTCGTCGAGCGTGACCTGGCGCAGGGTGCGGGTGGCCGGGTTCATCGTGGTCTCCCACAGCTCGGGGTAGTTCATCTCGCCGAGACCCTTGAACCGCTGGATGTCGTCCGGCCGGGCGTTGGCCTTCTTCTGCTGGCGCAGGGCGATCAGCCCGTCCCGCTCCCGGTCCGAGTACGCGTACTGGGCGTCGTCGCCCTTCTTGTTCCACTTGATCTTGTAGAGCGGCGGGGCGGCCAGGTAGACGTGGCCCAGTTCGACCAGCGGCCGCATGAAGCGGAAAAGCAGGGTGAGCAGCAGCGTCTGGATGTGCTGGCCGTCGACGTCGGCGTCGGCCATCAGCACGATCTTGTGGTACCGCAGCTTCTCGATGTCGAAGTCGTCGTGGATGCCGGTGCCCAGCGCGGTGATCAGCGCCTGGACCTCGTTGTTCTTCAGCACCCGGTCGATCCGGGCCTTCTCCACGTTGAGGATCTTGCCGCGGATCGGCAGGATCGCCTGGGTCCGCGGGTCGCGCCCCTGCTTGGCCGAGCCGCCGGCCGAGTCGCCCTCGACGATGAAGACCTCGGACTCGCGCGGGTCGGTGGACTGGCAGTCGGCCAGCTTGCCCGGCATCGAGCCGGACTCCAGCAGCGACTTGCGCCGGGCCAGCTTGCGCGCCTGCTGCGCGGCGATCCGGGCCCGGGCCGCCTGGGAGGCCTTCTGGATGATGGTCTTGGCCTCGGCCGGGTTCCGGTCGAACCAGTCGACCAGCCACTCGTTGCAGACCCGCTGCACGAAGCTCTTCACCGGCGTGTTGCCCAGCTTGGTCTTCGTCTGGCCCTCGAACTGCGGGTTGGCCAGCTTGACCGAGATGATCGCCGCCAGGCCCTCCCGGATGTCCTCGCCGGAGAGCTTCTCGTCGCCCTTGAGCAGCTTCTTGTCCGCGCCGTAGCGGTTGACGACGCTGGTCAGCGCGGCCCGGAAGCCCTCCTCGTGGGTACCGCCCTCGTGGGTGTTGATCGTGTTGGCGAAGGTGTAGACCGACTCGCCGTACGACTCGTTCCACTGCATGGCGATCTCGACCGACATGCCCTCCTCCTCGGCGCCGAACTCGACCACCGTCTTGTGGATCGGGTTCTTGGAGGCGTTGAGGTGCCGGACGAAGTCGGCGATGCCGCCCTTGTAGAGGAAGGTGACCTCACGCGGCTTGCCCTCCTCGCCCTCCGGGACCCGCTCGTCGAGCAGGTGGATGGAGAGGCCACGGTTGAGGAAGGCCATCTCCTGCAGGCGCCGGTAGATGGTCTGGAAGTCGAAGTCGACGGTCTCGAAGACGTCCGGGTCCGGCCAGAAGGAGACCGCCGAGCCGGTGCGGTCGGTGGTCTCCCCCTTCTCCAGCGGCGACGGCTTGGAGTTGGAGTACTGCTGCCGCCAGACAAAGCCGGACTTGTGGATTTCCACTGCCATCCGGGTGGAGAGGGCGTTCACGACGGAGACGCCGACGCCGTGCAGACCGCCGGAGACCGCGTACGCCTTGCCGTCGAACTTGCCGCCGGCGTGCAGCACGGTCAGGGCCACCTCGACACCCGGCTTCTTCAGCTTGGGGTGCAGGTCGACCGGGAAGCCTCGACCGTTGTCGGTGACCTGGACGCCGCCGTTCTCCAGCAGCACCACGTCGATGGTGTCGCAGTAGCCGGCCAGCGCCTCGTCCACGGCGTTGTCCACGACCTCCCACACGAGGTGGTGCAGACCGCGCTCGCCGGTCGACCCGATGTACATACCGGGCCGCTTGCGCACCGCCTCGAGCCCCTCGAGGACGGTGATCGACTCGGCGCCGTACTCCTGCTTGTCCTGCGCTGCCACCCTCGGCCACTTTCTCGCGCCGGCCGCGCCAGGGCGCGGAGGCGCGGGTTCGGCGGACAGGACGCGACGTCGGCGCACGGACCGCCCCCGGGAACTCCAGGTCACGGATCGCGTACGCCGGTCGCCGCGGTTGCCCGCGGATCGCGATCGGCTCGACCCGCCGCGGTACGTTGACCAAGGACCCCCTGGCCCCCGTGTCCGTCGCTCCGCGTCGGGTCTTCGTCTCGCTGTCAATCCTACTGTGCGCGGACGACAGAGACGCCACTCGGCACCCCCTGCGCGGCGTCTGAGACCTCCGTAGCGGCCCGAATCGCGCTGGCCGCGACTCCCCCTACACGCCAAGGGGGGATCGAGGGCGGGGCCGCCACGGAATCGGACCGGACCGACGGCCGGGCGGGGGTCGCGCGCAGAGCGGCCGTACCGTACCTTTGCGGCGCCACCGGTGCTCGGCTTGATCTTTACCATCCGTAACCGGGACGATCGACCCGATCGATCCGACACGTGCTCACAAGGGGTGACGCCAGATGGGGCTGGACAACGTCGCGGTGCACTGGCCGCGGACCGGCCGCTTCTACGATCCGGTCGCGCCGGCCGAGTTCGTCGACTTCGGGGAGATCGTGGACATCCCGCAGATCTCCGCACCTACTGCGGCGCTCGCCGAACACATCGCCAAGACGGGGACGGTCCGGGCGACCGCCTACACCGAACTGGTCGACCTGATCCTCGGCCTGGAAAATGTGCTCTACGCCACTGATGCCGCCGCCGAGGACGAGGACCCGGTGATCGACCCGGACGGGTGCTCCTGGATCGCCGGCGGCGTGGAGAAGTTCGTCGCCCAGCACCGGCCGTTCGGCGAGACGGTCACCTTCGAGTCGGTCAGCGAGGTGCTCCGCTCGCTGCTGGCCGACGGGCGGCTCGCCGAGCAGCAGCTGCGCTGGCTGGGCACCCGGCTCGACGCGTTGCGCGACGAGAGCGGCAACCCGCCGCAGTGGGACTTCACCTGCGCCGAGCTGGGCGTGCTGGCCGCCTTCTACCGCCGCTGCGCCGACCGCGGCTTCGCCGTCTACGCCGACGCCTGATCCCGCGCCGGCCCGACCCGCCCCGTCGACCTGACCGGGCGGGGTCGCCGGCGTCGTCAGGAAGTCGTCGGGCCCGGCGCGGCGGGGGTGCCGCCGGTCGTGGCGCGGTTGGCCGCGCCGATCACCTCGGTCAGCATCGTGTGCAGGCGCCGCAGCTCCTCGATCGGCATGCCGAGCCGCTCCACGATCGTCGGCGGGATCTGCTCGGCGCGGGCGCGCAGGGCCTGACCGCTGGCGGTGAGCGTGACGGCGAGGCTCCGCTCGTCCGCGGCGTCCCGCTCGCGCCGCAGGTAGCCCGCCGTCTCCAGGCGCTTGAGCAGGGGCGACAGCGTGCCCGGATCGAGCTGGAGCAGACGGCTGAGCTCCCGGACCGACAGCGGCGCGTGCTGCCACAGCGCGAGCATGACCAGGTACTGCGGGTGGGTCAGCCCCATCGGCTCCAGCAGCGGCCGATAGACGGCGACGACCCCGCGCGCGGCGACGGAGAGGGCGAAACACACCTGCTGCTCCAGCGCCAGCGGATCCCCGTCCAACTGGTCACGCACCGATCGGCCTCCTCGTGGTCGTTGCTATCGTACCAATCATTGGGGCGCCAATCGTTGGGGCGCAAACCATCGAGGAGAGGTCGGGCGCGATGAGCGAGGAGAAGCGGCAGCGGGCTCCCGGCGAGGGCGGCAGGCTGTGGGCCTGGGCCTACAAGTACCTGGCCGGCCCGGCCGAGGGGGTGCCGGGTGCCGTGCAGGGCGGTTCCACCCAGGCCCGCGAGGCGTGGAAGCGGGACCTGGAGAACCGTAAGCGGTGGAGCCGCGAGCAGCGGGAACGCAAGCGCGCCGAGCGCGAGGCCCGCCGCGCCGAGCGGTGACCCGGGCTCAGCCGTAGGTGTCGCGCGGGCCGCGGCCCCGGACCCGCCGCGGCCCCTTCGACCAGGAGGGAGCCGCCGGGCCGTGGATGTGCAGCTTGCGCACCACGTTGTGGCCCACCTCGCCGGCGATCCGCTTGAGCAGCGAGCCGGCGAGCAGCCGCAGCTGGGTGGCCCAGGCCGTCGAGCGCGCCTCCACGGTCAGCTCGCCGTCCTCCAGCTTGACCGGGCGGCTGTGCTGGGCGATCTCCGACCCGACGACCTTCTCCCAGGCGCCGAAGACGGTCGCCTCCGCGGCCGGCTGCTGCCAGCCGCGCGCCTTCATCAGCCGTTCCAGCACCACGCCGAGCGGCTGCGGGTCGCGCGGGTCCGGGCCCGGCCCGGAGTAGCCACGCAGCCGCCGCTCGCCGCCGTCGCCGGAGACCGCGCTCTTCCGCCGGGTCTTCGCCGCGTC
>NZ_JAEVHN010000254.1:0-8205 GCF_016803375.1 Micromonospora sp. 4G55 | reverse complement strand
CGCCGGGCTGGCCGGGTTCGCCCTGGCGGCCGACACCCACCTGGCGTACCAGGTGCTGGTGGTCGGCAACGCGGCCACCTATCTGGTGTCGGCGGCGCTGCTGATGCGACTGCCCGGCTACCCGCCCCCGGCGACCCCGGCGCGGCCGACGACGTCCGGTCGGGCGCGGGGCGCTGCGGGACCTGCCGTTCCTGGCCGTCAGCGGGGCGTCGGCAGTGCTGGCCCTGCACGCCACGGTGCTCACCCTGGTCGTGCCGCTGTGGACGGTGAGCCGGACCGGGGCCCCGCCGGCCGTGGTGTCGGCGGTGCTGCTGGTCAACACGTCGCTCACGGTGCTGCTGGCGGTGCGGCTCGCCCGGGGCTCGGACACCGCCGTCCCGGCCGCCGCTGCGATGCGCCGGGCCGGCCTGGTGCTGGCGGTGGCGATGCTGCTGTACGCGGCCACCACCGGGCACCCCGGCCGGGCCGCGACCGGCCTGCTGGCTGCTCGCCACCGCCGTCTACACCGTCGGCGACCTGTGGCACGGCACCGCCGGCGCGGGGCTCGCCTACGGCCTGGCCGCGCCGGAGTCGATCGGGGCGTACCAGGGGGTCGACGGGTTGCTCGCCGGCCTCGCCCGGGCCGTCGGACCGGCGCTGCTGACCTGGGCGGTCCTCGACGGCGGGGTCGCCGGGTGGGGCGCGCTGGCCCTGCTCTTCGCGCTCGTCGGGCTACTCGTCCCGACCCTGACCCGGCGGGCTCTCGCCGGCGGTGCAGGGCAGGCGACGAAGGACGTGCCCGCACCGGCGCCCCGGGCTGCCGCTCGACGGAGAGCCGCCGGCCGCCACTGATCCGGGAACCGGACCGGTCAGCCGATCTCCTCGTCGACGAAGCACCAGCGCCAGGTCTCTCCCGGCTGGATCGAGCGCATCACCGGATGCTCGCTGGACTCGAAGTGCTTCGTCGCGTGCTGGTACGGCGAGGAGTCGCAGCAGCCGACGTGCCCGCAGGTCAGGCAGGCGCGCAGGTGCACCCAGTAGTCGTTGCCGATGGCGACGCAGTCCGGGCAGACGTCCTCGGCCTGCAGCTCGGGGTTCCCCGCCTCGGTCAGGTGCTGGCAGCTCACTGGTCAACCTCCCGGGTCAGCAACGACTCCTCCAGGTCCAGGTCACGATAGGCCCGCACCAGCACCTCCTCGGGGATCCGCCCGGAGTCGCGCGCGGCCCGGTACACCTCCCGCTCGGCGTCGATCATCTCCTGCCGGAGCCGGCCGTACGCCTGGGAGGGCGTCTCCCGGCCGCCGCCGCCGAGCTGTTCCCAGGCCAGGTTGGTCCGTGCCTCCAGCACCTCCCGCAACCGCTCCACCACCGACGACGGCGCGCCGGGCGCCAGCTCGTACAGCCGGTCCCGGGCGGCCTTGCTGGCCTGCTGCTGCACCGCGGCGGCGGAGAGCGCGTCCTGCACCGGGTCGTCCGGCGGCAGCTTGAGCCGGCGGGCCACCATCGGCAGGGTGGCGCCCTGCCCCACCAGGGTCACCACGATCACCGCGAAGGCCAGCCAGATGAACAGCTCCCGCTGGTACGACCGGCCGCCGGCCAGGGTCAGCGGCAGGGCCAGCGCGGCGGCCAGGGTCACCACCCCGCGCATCCCGGCCCAGCCCAGGACGATCGGTACCTGCGGCGGCGGGACCGGATCCCGACGCCGCACCCGGGGCACCAGCCGGGCCAGATAGGTGGCGGGGAAGAGCCAGACGAACCGGGACAGGAAGACGGCGAGCAGCACCGCCCCGGTGACGCCGGCCAGCCAGCCGAGCGGCTCGTCGAGGTCGCGCACCACGTCGCGCAACTGGAGGCCGACCAGCAGGAAGACCAGCCCCTCCAGCAGGAACCGGGCCAGCCGCCAGAACGCGCCGATCTGGAGCCGGGAGGCCGCCGACATCAGCCGCGGCATCTTGTGGCCGATGCCGAGCCCGGTCACCACGACGGCGACCACGCCGGAGGCGTGGATCTCCTCGGCGGCGAGGACCACCGCGAACGGCACGATCAGCGACAGGGCGTTGTCCAGCAGCGCGTCGGAGGTCCGATGGTGCAGGTAGCCGAAGACCACCACGCCGAGCAGGCCGACCAGGACGCGCCGCCGGCGGAGCGCAGCACCTCCCAGGCCACCTCCCCGAACTCCACCCGGCCACCGCCGGCCGTCGCGGCGATGATCGAGACGCGGAGCAGCACCAGCGCCGTCGCGTCGTTGACCAGGCTCTCGCCCTCCAGGATGGTGACGATCCGGCGGGGCAGCCCGACCCGCCGCGCCACCGCGGTGGCGGCGATCGCGTCGGGCGGCGCCACCACCGCGCCGAGCGCCAGGCAGATCGCGTACGGCAGATCCGGCAGGAGCAGGTGCACGACGGTGCCCACCACGAACGCGGTGAACAGCACCAGCCCCACCGCGAGCAGCAGGATCGGCCGCAGGTTGAGCCGGAACGCCGGCACCGACGTCTCCAGGGCCGCGACGTAGAGCAGCGGCGGCAGGATGCCGACCAGGACCAGGTCCGGGTCGAGCCGCACCTGCGGGAAGCCGGGCAGGAAGGACAGGGCGAGACCGAGGATCACCAGCAGGATGGGCGCGAGCACGCCCAGCCGCCGGGCGAGCGCCGCGCCGAACGTCGCGATCGCGAGGATGACCACGACGTCGAACAGAGCCTCCATGGGTACGAGCCTAGGGGGCGCGCCGCCGGGACGAGATCAGGCCGTGGTCCGCAGCTTCGGCAGCACCTCCGCGCCGAACGTCTCGATGAAGGCGCGCTGCTCCTGCCCGACGTGGTGCAGGGCGATCTGGTCGAAGCCGAGCTCGACGTACTCCTCCAGCCAGCCGACGTGCCGACCGGTGTCGGCGGAGATGTTGACGACCTCGGCGACCTTCTCCATCGGCACCTGCTCGGAGACCGCGTCGAAGTGCTCGGCGGTGTCCAGGTCCCAGCAGATTGGCGGGGCGAAGACGTTGCCGCGCCACTGGTCGTACGCGATCGCCTCGGCCTCGGCCTGCTCGGGCGCCCAGCTGACGTGCACCTGAAGGTGCAGCGGGCCGCGACCGCCGGCGTCCCGGTAGGCGTCGATCATCTGCCGCAGGTGTGCCGTAGGGGCGTTGACGGTGATCAGGCCGTCCGCCCACTCGGCGCACCAGCGGGCGGTGGCGACGCTGACCGCCGCGCCGATCAGCGCCGGCGGCTGTTCCGGGCGGGTCCAGAGCCGGGCCCGGTCGACCCGGATCAGGCCGTCGTGGCTGACCTCCTCGCCGGCGAGCAGCGCCCGGATGACGTCGACGCACTCGCGCAGCCGGGCGGCGCGCACGTCCTTGCGCGGCCAGCCGTCGCCGGTGATGTGCTCGTTGCTCGCCTCGCCGGTGCCCAGCGCGGCCCAGAACCGGCCCGGGTACATCGCGCCGAGGGTGCCGATCGCCTGCGCGATGATCGCGGGGTGGTAGCGCTGGCCGGGCGCGTTGACCACACCGAACGGCAGGCCGGTGGCCTGGAGGGCGGGGACCACGCGAAGCCGGACTGGCCCTGCCGGGCGCTCCACGGCGAGAAGTGGTCCGAGGACATGGCGGCGTCGAAACCGGCCCGCTCGGCGTGGATCACCGCCTGCAGCAGCCGGCTCGGGTGGATCTGCTCGTGGGAGGCGTGGAAGCCGAACTGCGTCATGGGCTCCTCCCTACCCATGACGGTGTCCGGCCAAAAGCGGGGCTACTCGGCGTGCGCGCCGGCGCCGGCCGATGCCGCGCCCTCGCCCACCCACACGGTCTTGGTGTTGCAGAACTCCCGCATGCCGACCGCGGACAGCTCGCGGCCGTAGCCGGAGTTCTTCACGCCGCCGAACGGCAGCTCCGGGTACGAGGTGGTCATCCCGTTGATGAACACGCTGCCGGCGTCCAGGTCGGCGGCGAAGCGCTCCTGCTCCTGCGGGTCGGTGGTCCAGGCGTTCGAGCCGAGGCCGAAGGCGGTGCCGTTGGCGACCTCGATCGCCTCCTCGTACGACGACACCCGGAACAGGCCGGCGACCGGCCCGAAGACCTCCTCCGACCACATCCGCATCTGCGGGTTCAGGTCGGTGACCACGGTCGGCGGGTAGAACCAGCCGGCGCCGGCGGGCTTCTCGCCGCCGCAGAGAACGGTGGCGCGGTGATCGACCGCGTCCTGCACCTGGGCGTGGATCTCGTCCCGGCCGCCCTCGCTGGCCAGCGGCCCCACGTCGGTGTTCGCGTCCATCGGGTCGCCCACCCGCAGCGCGGACATGTTGGCCGCGAACTTCTCGGCGAAGGCGTCGAAGACGTCGGTGTGCACGATGAACCGCTTGGCGGCGATGCAGGACTGGCCGTTGTTCTGGCAACGGGCGGTGGTGGCGACCTCGGCGGCGCGGTCCAGGTCGGCCGACGGCATCACCACGAACGGGTCGCTGCCGCCGAGTTCCAGCACCGTCTTCTTCAGCTCCCGGCCGGCGATCTGGCCGATCGAGCGGCCCGCCCCCTCGCTGCCGGTCAGCGTGGCGGCGCGGACCCGCGGGTCGCTGAGGATCCGGTCCACGGCCTCCGAGCCGACCAGCAGGGTGGTGAACGCGCCCTCGGGGAAGCCGGCCCGGCGGAACAGCTCCTCCAGGTAGAGGGCGGTCTGCGGCACGTTGGAGGCGTGCTTGAGCAGGCCGGTGTTGCCGGCCATCAGCGCTGGCGCGGCGAACCGCATCACCTGCCAGAGCGGGAAGTTCCACGGCATCACCGCGAGCACCGGCCCGATCGGCTGGTACCGCACGAAGGCCCGCCTGGCCTTGACCGCGCCGGCGTCGGCCGGCTCGTCGGCGAGCATCCGCTCGGCGTTGGCGGCGTAGAACCGGCAGGCGGTGGCGCACTTGGTCACCTCCGCCTGGGCCGCGACGTACGTCTTGCCCATCTCGGTGGTCATCAGCCGGGCGGTGGCGTCCCGTTCCGCGTCGAGCAGGTCGGCGGCGGCGTTCATCCACTGCGCCCGCTGGGCGAGCGTGGTGCCGTGCAGGTCCCGGAACGCCACGTCGGCCCGGTCGATCGCGGCGTCGATCTGCTCGGCCGACATCGGCTCGTACGACTTGAGCAGCTGGCCGGTGGCGGGATTGGTGGTGGCGATGGGCATCTCGTACTCCTGTCACTCGAAGAGTGAGTGCCGCGCGCCCGGCTCCTCACGGCGGCGCGCGGCGCGGCGGCGCTGGATGATGACCAGGTCGGCCACGGCGACCACGGCGAAGACCGCGCACACCACGCCCAGCCAGACCACGTCGGCCCAGAACGCCAGCACCGCGAAGACGGTCATGGTGACCAGGCCGAACAGGGCCAGCGCGAGCCGGAGATTCAACGCGCTGTACGCGTGGCCGACCGTGCCACGGGCACGCCGGGGCTGCGATCTCGTCATTCCTCCGGCCTACCCCCGCAGGACGGGCCCTAACCGCCCGCCCCAGCCGCCGCACCGATCGCCGCCGTCCCACTCGCCGCCCCGCCGCGAACCCGGATCCCGGGCCCGGTTTGCGGCGGGTTGCGCCATCCGGCCCCGACGTCACCGCGACACGCCGCAAACCGGGCGGGGCCGACGGGCTCAGGGTCCGGAAGGGTCGCAAAGGAGGGGCGGTGATGCCGGCCACGGAGCGGGTATGCCGCGGATGCGGCCGGCGGTGGGTTGCGTTACACCGGTGCGCCACGACCGGGCCGACACCGGCGCGGGCGGGAAGGATGAGGGCATGACCACGACCCACGCGATGCCGGTTACCGTCGCCATCGCCCGGCGCGTCGACCCCGCGCGCGCCCACGAGATGGTCGCCTGGATGCGGGCCGGCAGCGCGCTGGCCGAGAGCTTCCCGGGTTTCCTCGGCGTGGGCTGGGTGCAGAGCGGCCCCGGCTCGCCGGAGTGGCACATGCTCTACCGCTTCGCCGACCACGAGACGCTGCGCCGCTGGGAGGAGTCCCCGCAGCGGAACTGGTGGCTCACCTCCGCGCAGGGCATCGTCGAGCACACCCGGGTCGAGCGACGCACCGGGATCGAGGGCTGGTTCGACCCGCCGGTCGACCACGTGGTCGAGACCCTGGCGCCGGCCGTCGGCGAGCCGGCCGTGCCGGTGTCCCCGCCGCGTTGGAAGCAGGCGGTGACGATCTGGCTGGCGTTCTTCCCGCTGAGCCTGACCGCCACCCTGCTCACCGCCCGGTTCATCGGCGGGGTGCCGCTGGCCGCGCGGACGCTGCTCATGACGCTCTGCCTGACGCCGCTGATGACGTACCTGGTGCTGCCCCGGATCACCCGGGCGCTGCACTGGTGGCTGCACGGGCAGCGGCCACCGTGGCGAGCGTCGCGCTGACCCGTCCTATCAAATCCATGTTTCTAAATATTTACTCTGCCTGAAAGTCGACACGAGCGGCCCGACCCGGCCGGTCGCCCCCGTAGAGTTACCGCGCTGTCGCTCTGCGCCGCCGGACCGGGGGAAGACAATGCCTCGACGCTGGGTCGCCGCCGTCGCCTGCCTGCTGGCGCTGGTCGCCCTCGCGTGCGAGGAGGGCGGCAGCGCCTCGCCCCGGCCGACGCGGGAGTCCGGCCAGTCCGGCCTGCCCACCACCATGGCCGCGCTCGGCGACTCGATCACCACCGGCTTCGGCTCCTGCCTCGTGCTCACCTCCTGCCAGCGCAACTCCTGGTCCACAGGGGACGGCATCCGGGTGGAGAGCCACTACCGCCGGCTGCTCGAGGCCAACCCGGGCATCCGCGGCCGGGCCCACAACCACGCCGTGCCCGGGGCGCGCGCCGAGGCGCTCGCCGAGCAGGCGCAGGCGGCCGTACGCGACAAGGCCGACTACGTGACCGTGCTGATCGGGGCCAACGACGCCTGCCGCGACGACATCGACACGATGACGCCGGTGGCGACGTTCCGCACCCAGGTCGACCGTGGCCTGCGGGTGCTGCGCAAGGGGCGACCGAAGGCCCGCGTGCTGGTGGTGAGCATCCCCGACCTGTACCGGCTCTGGGAGGTCGGGCACACCGACTCGCGGGCCACCCGGATCTGGCGGGCCGGCATCTGCCCCTCGCTGCTGGCCAACCCGACCTCCACCGCCCCGGCCGACCGGGCCCGCCGGGCCAGGTTCCGCGACCGCATCGACGACTACAACGCCCAGTTGAAGGCGGCCTGCCGGGCGTACGGGACGCGCTGCCGGCACGACGGCGGGGCGGTGCACCGGGTGCGCTTCACCCTGGACGAGGTGAACGGGCTCGACTGGTTCCACCCCAACGTGGCCGGGCAGAACCGGCTCGCCGACGTCAGCTTCTCCACCGCCGGCTGGCGACTCTGACAAGCACTCCGAGCGGGTCACCGGGACGGTCGGCAGAGCCTGAGCTGGAACGGTCGGCCGCCGACCGCGGGCGGCGTGGACCGCTGTTGCCCACCGGGCACGCGAAACGGCGGTGCCCCGGAGACCGGGGCACGCCGTGCTGCCGTGCGGGTCAGGAACGGCGAGGCTGCGGCACGCCGCCCCGACCGGCCCGGTAGAGCGCGCGGGCGCGCTCGGCGAGGTCCTTGGTGGCCGACGAGTTGGCCCAGGTGCCGAGGATGATGGCGGCGCCCGGCACGACCTTGGCGAACATCCGCTTGGCCGCGCGGACCCCGGCCATCTGGGCCAGCCGCACACCGAGGCGGAGCATCACCTTGCCGAGCGGGTTCTGCGCGCCGTGGCCGAACAGCGCCCCGGCGCGTTCCCGCCCCGCCGCCACACCCAGGGCCAGCCGGGCGCTCTCGGCAGCCTTGTGCACCTTCTGCAGCACCAGCAGGTCGGTGGCCCGGTCCGGGTGCACCGGGTCCACCCCGTACGCGGCGGCGATGTGCAGCACCATCCGGGCCTGGGTCCAGGCCAGCACGCCGACGTCGATCACCGCGCCGGGGAGCCCGGCCGCGCCGGAGACCGCCCCGGAGAGTCGGGCCAGGTTCACGAACTTGCCGACCGCCTGGTCGGCGAGGTCGTCGGCGGAGACGTCGGGGCGCTCGGCACGGGCCCGAGCCGCCCACTCGGCGGCCTCCGGCCCCAGCCGGCGCACCGCCTCCAGGGCGAGGTGCTCCGGTGCGTACTGCGGGTCCTCCCGCATCCGGTCCCAGAGCCGGGCGGGCGGCGCCTCGGGGGCGTCCGGCTCCCCCGCCCGGGTGGCCGGCGGGGTGACCGCCGCCGCAGGGCTGGCCGGCGGC
>NZ_JAEVHN010000253.1:0-8210 GCF_016803375.1 Micromonospora sp. 4G55 | reverse complement strand
TGCTGGCGCCGCGCCCGACGGGTTCCAGGGCGGCGATCTCGGCCAGGGCGGCGAGCTTCGGCGCGCCGGTGACCGACCCGCCGGGCAGGTCGCGCGCAGCAGGTCGGCCAGGCCCAGCCCGTCGGCCACCGCCGCGGACACGGTCGACTCGGCCTGCCACAGGTCGCACCAGCGGCGCACCGCGAACAGCTCGTCCACCCGCACCGACCCGGTGCGCGCGACCCGAGCCAGGTCGTTGCGTTCCAGGTCGACGATCATCACGTGTTCGGCGCGTTCCTTGGCCGAGGCGAGCAGTTCACGACGGCCGGCGGCGGTGGCCGGGCGGGTGCCCTTGATCGGCCGGGTGATCACCCGACCGTCGGTCACCTCGACCAGGGTCTCCGGGGAGGCGCAGCCGATCGCCCAGCCGTCGCCGTGCAGGGTGCCGCCGTAGCGGGCGCCGGGCAGCGCGCGAGCCGGGACAGCGCCGCTTGCGGGTCGCCGAGGTAGCGGGCGGCGGCGTGCCCGACGACGTTGACCTGGTACACGTCGCCGCGGGCGATGGCGGCGCGGACCGCGGTGACGGCGTCGGCGTGCTGCCGGGGGGTCCAGCTCTCCCGCCAGTCGCCCAGCCACCAGCCGGGGCCGGGCCGGGCGCGCGCGCCAGGGCGGGCGGTGCGGTTGGGGACGGGTGGTGACCGTAAACGACCACGGCGAGCTCCGGCAGGGCCGGCGCCGGGGTGGCCGCGCCGCCTGCGGCGCCGATCATGCGGGCGCCGGCGGCGGCGGAGACGTACAGGGCGGCGCCGCAGACGCCGGTCGGCTGGTGGGTCGCGGGCCGGGCCAGATCGGTCAGGTCGAGCCCGTGCGCGGCGAGGAACTGCTCGGCCAGTGCGGCCGGGTCGCCGCCGTCGGCCGGGCGCCATTCGTAGCGGGCGCGCTCGACGAGCAGGCCGCGGCACGACGGCGGTGCGCCGGGTACGTCGATCAGCGCTCGTGGGAGCGTTTCCACGCCGGTTGGCCCATTCTTCCTCATCCGTTCAGTGGATTTCGGGTCAACATGACGGATGCCTGCTCGATTCCGTGCGCTCGACCTTGGTACTGTGCGTCACTGGTCATGTGAACCATGACACAGTGCCCCCACAGTCCGGAGAACCCGATGTGCCAGCACCAACCCACCTGCCCCTCCGCCGAGGCGACCGATCGCGAAGCCGCCCGCGTCATCGCCTGCTTCCGTGAGCAGGGCTGGAGCCTGCTCTGCAACGGTGTCATCGTCTTCGAGGACACCGGCGAACTGCTCCCCGACGGCAGCACCATCGCCCCGCACCGCGGGCCCGCCCGCCACGCTCTCGTCGCCTGAGTCGACCACGCTCCGTCACAGGAGCAGGTCAACGCCACCAGGCTAGTCCCGGCCCGGGACCGCCCTCCCCAGGACCCACCGGCCGGGGCGGCACGACGTCCGCCCCGGCGCAGCGTACGGGTCACTCCTCGAAGGCCTCCGGCGACGGGCACGAGCAGACCAGGTTCCGGTCGCCGTACGCCCCGTCGATCCGCCGCACCGGCGGCCAGTACTTGCCCGCCCGGTCCACCCCGGCCGGGTACGCCCCCACCGACCGCGGATACGGGTGCGACCACGAGTCCCCGGCAACCATCGCCGCGGTGTGCGGGGCGTTGGCGAGCGGGTTGTCCCCCGCCGGCCACTCCCCGGCGCCCACCTTGTCGATCTCCGCGCGGATGGCGATCATCGCGTCGCAGAACCGGTCCAGCTCGGCCAGGTCCTCGCTCTCGGTCGGCTCCACCATCAGCGTCCCCGCCACCGGGAACGACATCGTCGGCGCGTGGAAGCCGTAGTCGATCAGCCGCTTGGCCACGTCGTCCACGCTCACCCCGGTCGCCTTCGTCAGCGGCCGCAGGTCCAGGATGCACTCGTGCGCCACCAGGCCCTTGTTGCCGGCGTACAGCACCGGGAAGTGGTTGCGCAGCCGCGCCGCCACGTAGTTCGCCGCCAGCACCGCCACCCCGGTCGCCCGGGTCAGCCCCTCGGCGCCCATCATCCGCAGGTACGCCCACGGGATCGGCAGGATCCCCGCCGAGCCGTACCGCGCCGCCGAGATCGCCGGCCGGCTGTCGACGTGCGCGCCCAGCGGATCGCCCGGCAGGAACGGCGCCAGGTGCGCCCGCACCGCCACCGGACCCACCCCGGGGCCACCGCCGCCGTGCGGGATGCAGAACGTCTTGTGCAGGTTCAGGTGCGACACGTCCGCCCCGAACTTGCCGGGCTTGGCGAACCCGACCAGGGCGTTGAGGTTCGCCCCGTCGACGTACACCTGGCCGCCGGCGTCGTGCACCTTCGCGCACAGCGACGCGATGCCCGTCTCGTACACGCCGTGCGTCGACGGGTACGTCACCATGATCCCCGCCAGGGTGTCCCGGTGCTTGTCGATCTTCGCGTCGAGGTCGACCAGGTCGACGTTGCCGTCCGCGTCGCAGGCCACCACGACCACCCGCATGCCGGCCATCACCGCGCTCGCCGCGTTGGTGCCGTGCGCCGACGACGGGATCAGGCACACGTCCCGGTGCCCCTCGCCCCGGGAGGCGTGGTAGGACCGGATGGCCAGCAGCCCCGCCAGCTCGCCCTGCGACCCGGCGTTGGGCTGCACGCTGACCGCGTCGTAGCCGGTCACCTCCGCCAGCCACGACTCCAGCTGGCCGATCATGTCCCGGTACCCGGCGGTCTGCTCATCCGGCGCGAACGGGTGCATGTGCGCGAACTCCGGCCAGGTGATCGCCTCCATCTCGGTGGTGGCGTTCAGCTTCATCGTGCACGAGCCCAGCGGGATCATGCCCCGGTCCAGCGCGTAGTCGAAGTCCGACAGCCGCCGCAGGTAGCGCAGCATCGCCGTCTCGGAGTGGTGGGTGCGGAACACCGGGTGGGTGAGGAAGTCCGACGTGCGCGCCAGCGCCTGCGGCAGCGCCGCGTCGACGTCACCGTCGACCCCATCCACGCCGAACGCCGCCCACACCGCGGCCAGGTGCTCGGCGGTGGTGGTCTCGTCGCAGGAGATCCCCACCCGGTCGGCGTCGACCAGCCGCAGGTTGACCCGCCGCTCGGCGGCCGCCGCGACCACCTCGGCCGCCCGGCCCGGCACGGTCGCGGTGACGGTGTCGAAGAACGCGACGTCCGCGACCGGCACCCCGCCGGCGCGCAGCCCGGCCGCGAGCCGCGCCGCCATGTCGTGGGTACGCCGGGCGATCGCCCGCAGCCCGTCCGGGCCGTGGTACACGGCGTACATGCCGGCCATCACCGCCAGCAGGACCTGCGCGGTGCAGATGTTGCTGGTCGCCTTCTCCCGCCGGATGTGCTGCTCGCGGGTCTGCAACGCCAGCCGGTACGCCGGGTTGCCGTCGGCGTCGCGGGACACCCCGACCAGCCGGCCGGGCAGCATCCGCTCCAGACCCGAGCGGACGGCCAGGTAGCCGGCGTGCGGCCCGCCGAAGCCCATCGGCACCCCGAACCGCTGGGTGGTGCCCGCGGCGATGTCCACGCCGATCTCCCCCGGCGGGCGCAGCAGCGTCAACGCCAGCAGGTCCGCCGCGACGGTGACCAGCGCCCCCACCGTGTGCGCCGCCGCCACCAGGGCGGCGTGGTCACGGACCGCGCCGGACGCGCCCGGGTACTGCAGGTGCAGGCCGAAGAACTCCCCCGGCAGCTCGTCGCGCTCGACGTCGAGCACCCGCACCTCGATGCCCAGCGGCTCGGCGCGGCTGGTGATCACCGCGATGGTCTGCGGCAGGGTGTCGGCGTCGACGACGTACACCGGGCTCTTGCTCTTCGACGCGCGGCGGGCGAGGGTCATCGCCTCGGCCGCGGCGGTGCCCTCGTCGAGCATCGAGGCGTTCGCGGTGGCCAGGCCGGTCAGGTCGGTGACCATGGTCTGGAAGTTCAGCAGCGCCTCCAGCCGACCCTGGCTGATCTCCGGCTGGTACGGCGTGTACGCCGTGTACCAGGCCGGGTCCTCCAGCACGTTGCGGCGGATCACGGCGGGGGTGTGGGTGCCGTGGTAGCCCAGGCCGATCATCGACACGGCGACGGTGTTGCGGGCGGCCAGGGCGCGCAGCTCGGCGATCGCCTCCCGCTCGCTGGCCGGCTCGGGCAGGTCCAGGGTGCCGTGCCAGCGGATCACCTCGGGGATCGCCGCGTCCATCAGCTCGTCGATCGAGCCGTAGCCGACGGCCTCCAACATCCGGCGCTCGTCACCCGGATCGGGGCCGATGTGCCGGTCGGCGAACTTCTCTACGGTCATGCGCGGCGCTCCTGCGGGGGCGAGGTCGACAGGTCGGCCTCCCCCTGAGTCGCACCCGAGGGCGCTCCACAGTGCCTGCCCCCGCGGTCCTTTTGCCTGAGAGGTTCCGGGGAGGATATGCCCCTTCGGCGCCGCCCAAGCGCTGTTTGGGCGGTCTCTCCCGCGTGGGTGGTACCGGCATGGTCAACGCTACCAGCGCCGGTGTTTCCGGCAGATGTCGTACCCCCCGCCGGCCCGCCGGTCGCGGGTCAGAGCGTGGCGGGGGCCACCGCCGCCGGGAGCGCGCCGTCCGCGGGCACCCGCGCCGACACCGCGCCGGTGACCCGGTCGGCCAGCGTGGGCAGCAGCTGGCCCAGCGGCGCGTCGACGGTCATCGCGGCGTACCCGTCGCCCCGGGTCGGGCCCTGGTTGGCGATCACCACCGGGATGCCCAGCTTCGCCGCCCGCAGCACGAACCGCCGCCCCGACATCACGGTCAACGACGAGCCGAGCACCAGCAGCAGCCGCGCCGCGCCCACCATCGCGAAGCAGTGCGACACCCGCGGCGCCGGGACCGTCTCCCCGAAGAACACCACGTCCGGTTTCAGCATCCCGGTGCCGCAGAACGTGCAGTCGACCGTGCGGAACCCGGCCACCTGAGCGTCGGCGAGCTCCACGTCACCGTCGGGGTTGACCGCCCCGACCGCGGCGTCGAACTCCGGGTTCGCCTCCCGCAGCCGGCGGTCCAGCTCCTCCCGCGAGGTCCGGTTGCCGCAGTCCAGGCACACCACCTCGTCGAGGCGGCCGTGCAGCTCCACCACCTGTGGGCTGCCCGCCGCCGTGTGCAGCCCGTCGACGTTCTGGGTGATCACCCCGTCGACCAGCCCGGCGTCCTGCAACCGGGCCACCGCCCGGTGCCCGTCGTTCGGCGCCGCCCGGGCGATCATCCGCCACCCCAGGTGGCTGCGCGCCCAGTACCGCCGCCGCGCCAGCGGTCCCGGGTGAACGTCTGATAGGTCATCGGGCTGTGCCGGCGGGCCGCGCCGCTGGGCCCCCGGTAGTCGGGGATGCCCGACTCGGTGGACAGCCCCGCCCCGCTCAGCACCACGACACCACCACCGGCGACCAGGCCGGCCAGCGCGTCGATCGTCTCCGTCACCCGTCCATGCTGCCTCAACGCCACCCCGGGCGGCGAGCGTAAGCCGGTGACCCTCGTCGCCGGCGGCTAGGTTGGCAGGTATGCGCGTCGTCATCGCCGGAGGCCACGGCAAGATCGCCCTCCTGCTGGAACGGGAACTGGCCGGCCGGGGCGACCGCGCCGTCGGGCTGATCCGCAACCCCGACCACGCCGCCGCGCTGCGCGCCGTCGGCGCCCACCCCGTCCTGGCGGACCTGGAACACGCCGGCGTCGACGAGATCGCCGGGCACCTCACCGACGCCGACGCCGTGGTCTTCGCCGCCGGCGCCGGCCCCGGCAGCGGCGCCGCCCGCAAGGACACCGTCGACCGGGCCGCCGCCGTCCTGCTCGCCGACGCCGCCCAGGCCGCCGGGGTACGCCGCTAGCCTGCTCGTCTCCTCCATGGGGGTGCAGGACCCGCCGGCGCCCGGCACGGACGAGGTGTGGGCGGCGTACCTGCGCGCCAAGAAGGCCGCCGAGGACGACCTGACCCGCCGCGACCTGGACTGGACGGTGCTGCGACCCGGCCGGCTCACCGACGACGCGCCCACCGGCCGCATCCACCTCGACCGGCGCGTCCCGCGTGGCGCGGTCACCCGCACCGACGTGGCCCGGGTCCTCGTCGCGCTGCTCTACCACCCGGGCAGCGCCGGACGGATCCTCGAACTGGTCGACGGGGAGACCCCGATCGGCGAGGCCGTCGCCGCCGCCGGTGCGCCGCACCACCATCCTGCGTAACCCCGGGCCAGGTCGCGGGGCTGATCAGTCGAGGCAGAACTCGTTGCCCTCGGGGTCGGCCATCACGAGGTGACCGGCGCCGAGCGGGGGTGCCGGCTCGTGGCGCCCGAGCCGGGTGGCGCCGTGGCCGGTGAGCCGCTCGGCCTCCGCCTCCAGGGCCCCCATCCGCGCGTCGCCCTCGAGCCCGGGGGCGGCCCGCACGTCGAGGTGCACACGGTTCTTGGCCTGCTTGCCCTCCGGCACCCGCTGGAAGAACAGCCGCGGCCCGGAGCCCTCGGGGTCGACCACCGCCGAGGCGTCGTTGCGCCGCTCGGGCGGCACGCCCACTCGCCTCCAGGGCCTGCTCCCACGACGTCGAAGCCCTGGGGCGGGTCCTGCAACCGGTAGCCGAGGGCCTCGGCCCAGAACGCCGCCAGCCCGGCGGGGTCGGCGCAGTCGAAAGTGATCTGGACGGCGCGGGCCATCTCAGCTCGCCTCCTGTCGGGTCTGTTGGTCAGTGTGCAGGTAGAGGTCGCGGAGCAGGCACACCTCGGCCAGATGGTGGATCATTTCGCGGTTGATGTGCAGCACCAGCGCTGCCAGCGGACGTCGGCGTACGGTCCCTCCGCCTCCCCGCACGGGCGGGCGAGGCCGGTGTCGCCGAGGGACTCGACCCCGGCCAGCCACGTGGCGTACTCCGTGTCGAGCTGGGCCAGCGCCGCGGCCGCGGTCGGGGCGTACTCGAACGACTGGTAGTCGGTGGGCGCGCGACCGAAGTGCGCGGCGTTGCGCACCGCGAGCACGCCGACGATGACGTGCCCGAGCCGCCAGGCGATCGTCGTGAACGGCGCCGGGTCGGGCTGCGGCATCGCGAAGTCGATCCTCATCGCGCCGGACCCGGCCCGCACCGGTGCGCCGCCGGTGCCACGCGGGCGCACGCTCCAGCCGCCGGGTGCCGGCTCCCAGAAGTACTCGTCGTCGGTGAGCCCGTCGAGGCGATCGCGCAGCTGGCTGGTCCAGTGCCAGGCGAGCTGGTCCCGGAGCAGGGAATTCCAGTTCTGGTCGGTCATGGTTGCAGCCTCCCGCAGATAGCGGACAGGATCGTTCCGTGATCCGTGCGACGATGGGCCGGTGACCGTCGAGGCGACCACCGAACGGGTGCTGCGGTTGCTGGCGCTGCTGCAACGGCGGCCGTCCTGGACCGCCACCGAACTCGCCGCCGAGCTGAAGGTCACCGACCGCTCGGTGCGCCGCGACGTGGAGCGGCTGCGCACACTCGGCTACCCCGTGCACGCGACGGCGGGCGTCGGCGGCGGCTACCAGCTCGGCGCGGGCACCCGCCTGCCGCCGCTGCTCCTCGACGACGAGGAGGCGATCGCGACGGCGGTCTCCCTGCGGATGGCGTCGGGCGGCACGGTCGCCGGGGCGGGCGAGGCGGCCCTGCGGGCACTCGCGAAGCTCGACCAGGTGATGCCGGCCCGGCTGCGCGCCGAGGTGCGGGCGGTGCACGGCGCCACCGAGACCCTCGTCGGCCCCGGCGTCCAGATCGACGCGGAGCTGCTGGTGACCCTCGCGCGGGCCTGCCGCGACGCCGTGCGGGTGCGGTTCCGGTACGCCGGCCGCGACGGCGGGGAACGCGAGCGCACGGTCGAGCCGGTGCGGATGGTCACCACCGGCCGCCGCTGGTACCTGATGGCCCGGGACGTCGACCGCGACGACTGGCGCACCTTCCGGCTCGACCGGATGCACGAGGTGGTGGCGACGACCTGGCGCTTCCGGGCGCGGGAGCATCCGGACCCGGTCGCCTACGTGCAGCGCTCCGTGACCGAGGCGCCCTACCGGTATCTCGCCCGGGTACGGGTGCACGCCCGGCCCGACCGGGTACGGGAGCTGGTGCCGCCCCAGGTGGGGCGCGTCGAGGACGACCGCGACGGGTGGTGCGTGCTCGTCGTCGGCGGGGACAACCTCGACTGGCTCGCCGCGCAGGTGGCCCGGCTGGGCTTCGAGGCGCAGGTGCTGGACGCCACCGGAGCTGCCGGGAGGCCGCCGCCCTG
>NZ_JAEVHN010000252.1:0-8212 GCF_016803375.1 Micromonospora sp. 4G55 | reverse complement strand
GTCGCGGGCCAGCCCGACGACGAGCAGCAGCGCCGAGCGCGCCCAGTGCCAGGAACCCCACCATCTCCGGCCTCCCCGCCGCCAGACCGGCCAGCCCCACGCCGACGCCGGCCACGCCGGCGACGGCCGTCACGAGCCCCAGGAGCAGCAGTCGCGATCGCATGCCCGAAGGGTAGGGACGGCGGACAAGCGCCCGGTCGACTAGCGCATCGGTCGGTTGCGCAAAGTTACTGACGGGTACCTGTGTTGAGCGTCGCGTCTGGGGGAGCTAGACGTGACGACGGGTGCCACCAGGGGGCAGGATGGCGCTAGAGACCTATCCCACACACAACCGAGGGAACGCCTGTGGCTACGGAACGCAAGCGCCCGGTGATCACCGCTGGTCTGCCGAGCCAGCTTCCGGACATCGACCCTGAAGAGACCGGCGAATGGGTCGAGTCGCTCGACGGTGTCATCGACGAGCGCGGAACCAAACGCGCCCGCTATGTCATGCTGCGCCTGCTGGAGCGGGCCCGCGAGCGCCAGGTCGGGGTGCCGTCGCTGACCACCACCGACTACATCAACACCATCGCTCCGGAGCGCGAGCCGTGGTTCCCCGGTGACGAGCACGTCGAGCGGCGGATCCGGGCGTACGTCCGGTGGAACGCGGCGATGCTGGTGCACCGGGCGCAGCGCCCGGAGATCGGGGTCGGCGGGCACATCTCCACCTTCGCCAGCTCCGCCTCGCTCTACGAGGTGGGCTTCAACCACTTCTTCAGGGGCAAGAACCACCCCGGCGGCGGCGACCACATCTACTACCAGGGTCACGCCTCCCCCGGCATGTACGCGCGGGCGTTCCTGGAGGGGCGGCTGAGCGAGGACCAGCTCGACGGGTTCCGCCAGGAGCTGTCCCACCCGGGCGGCGCGCTGCCGTCGTACCCGCACCCGCGGCTGATGCCGGACTTCTGGGAGTTCCCCACCGTCTCGATGGGGCTCGGCGGCCTGAACGCCATCTACCAGGCCCGGTTCAACCGGTACCTGCACCACCGGGGCATCAAGGACACGTCCGACCAGCACGTCTGGGCGTTCCTGGGCGACGGCGAGATGGACGAGCCGGAGACCCTCGGCGCGATCGGCGTGGCCGCCCGTGAGGAGCTGGACAACCTCACCTTCGTGATCAACTGCAACCTGCAGCGGCTGGACGGCCCGGTGCGGGGCAACGGCAAGGTCATGCAGGAGCTGGAGGCCTTCTTCCGGGGCGCCGGCTGGAACGTGATCAAGGTGGTCTGGGGCCGGGAGTGGGACCCGCTGCTCGCCGCGGACACCGACGGCGCGCTGGTGAACCTGATGAACACCACGCCCGACGGCGACTACCAGACCTACAAGGCGGAGTCCGGGGCGTACGTCCGGGAGCACTTCTTCGGCCGCGACCCGCGGACCCGCAAGATGGTCGAGCACCTCTCCGACGACGAGATCTGGAACCTCAAGCGAGGTGGCCACGACTACCGCAAGCTCTACGCGGCGTACAAGGCGGCGACCGAGCACACCGGGCAGCCGACGGTCATCCTGGCCAAGACGATCAAGGGCTGGACGCTCGGCTCGCACTTCGAGGGCCGCAACGCCACCCACCAGATGAAGAAGCTGACGCTGGAGGATCTGAAGACCTTCCGCGACCGCCTCTACCTGGACATCCCGGACAAGGCGCTGGAGGACAACCCCTACCTGCCGCCGTACTACACCCCGGGTGAGAAGTCCGACGAGATCGCGTACCTCAAGGAGCGGCGCGAGCAGCTCGGCGGCTACCTGCCGTCCCGGCGGACCAGCAGCAAGCGGCTGACCATCCCGGGCCCGGAGCGGTTCGCCGACGTCAAGCGCGGCTCGGGCAAGCAGAAGGTGGCCACCACGATGGCCTTCGTCCGCCTGCTCAAGGACGTGATGAAGGACAAGGAGTTCGGCAAGCGCTGGGTGCCGATCATCCCGGACGAGGCCCGCACCTTCGGCCTGGACTCGATCTTCCCGACCGCGAAGATCTACTCGCCGCACGGCCAGCGGTACACCTCCGTCGACCGGGAGCTCTTCCTGTCGTACAAGGAGTCGACCACCGGGCAGATCCTGCACGAGGGGATCAACGAGGCCGGCTCGGTCGCCTCGTTCACCGCGGCCGGCACCTCGTACGCCACCCACGACGAGCCGATGATCCCGATGTACATCTTCTACTCGATGTTCGGGTTCCAGCGCACCGCCGACGGGCTCTGGGCGGCCGCCGACCAGATGGCCCGGGGCTTCCTGCTCGGCGCCACCGCGGGGCGGACCACGCTCAACGGTGAGGGTCTGCAGCACGAGGACGGGCACTCGCTGCTGATCGCCGCCACCAACCCGGCGGTGGTCGCGTACGACCCGGCGTTCTCGTTCGAGATCGCGCACATCATGGAGCACGGCCTGCACCGGATGTACGGGGACGCTCAGGAGAACATCTTCTACTACCTGACGGTCTACAACGAGCCGATCCTGCAGCCGGCCGAGCCGGCGGGCGTGGACGTCGAGGGCCTGCTCAAGGGCATCTACCGCTACTCCCCGGCGCCCGAGGTGGGCGGGGACGCGCCGAAGGCCAACGTCCTGGCCTCCGGCACCGGCATGCAGTGGGCGCTCAAGGCGCAGCAGTTGCTCGCCCAGGACTGGGGGGTGGCCGCCGACGTCTGGTCGGTGACCTCCTGGACCGAGCTGCGCCGGGACGCGGTGGAGTGCGAGGAGCACAACCTGCTCAACCCGGGTAGTGAGCCGCGGGTGCCGTACATCCAGCAGAAGCTGGCCGACGCCGACGGGCCGAAGGTCGCGGTCAGCGACTGGATGCGCGCGGTGCCGGACCTGATCTCGCGCTGGGTGCCCGGCGACTACACCTCGCTCGGCACCGACGGCTTCGGCATGTCGGACACCCGGCACGCGCTGCGCCGGCACTTCCACGTCGACGCCGAGTCGGTGACGGTCGCGACGCTGCGGCAGCTCGCGCTGCGCGGCGCGGTGCCGGCGAACGTGCCGGCCGAGGCGGCCAAGAAGTACGCCCTCGAGGACGTCACCGCCGCCCCGGTCGGCGAGACCGGCGGCGACAGCTAGTCCCCGCGTACGACGGACGGGCCCGGCGCACCACGCGCCGGGCCCGCTGTCGTTCCCGGCCCACCATGCGGTCGCCGACGCGGCAGAAGGCGGACGGAAGCGGCGGTGGTCCGGAGCCCCTGGCGGGGACGCCGGGCCACCGCCGTCGCGGGTGACGCCGTAGGACGCGCCCTGCTCAGCCGACGGCGGCCAGGTCGGTGAGGCGGGCCAGCGAGTCCTCCAGGTCGGCGCGACCCGACGCAGCCCGAGCCGGAGCAGGGCCGCCTTGACCGGACCGGCCGGCCACCGTACGACGATGAGCCGCACGATCGTCCCGCCCTGCTCCTCGTCGGGAGTGAGCTGGACGTAGATCTCGGTGCGCGCCTCGGCCCGGGCGCCGGCACCCCTGGCCCGCTCCCGCCACCCGATCAGGGTCGGCTCCTGGTAGGCGATCACCTCTGCCTCGTGCGCCGCGCCGCGCCCGGCCTGGACCAGCTGTCGCCGGCCGAAGCCCTCCCCCGAGAGGACCTCGGCCGCGCGGACGCCCGCCAGCCAGGCCGGCAACTGCTCGGCCCGCTGCACGACGTCCCAGACCGCTTCCATCGGCGCCACCACGTGCGCACTGCGTTCCACGAGGATCATTTCTGTCTTCCCCCACTGAGGACATCCGCGATATTCCGCACTGTATGCGCAAATTCGGACGTACTGGGACGGGTTCGGAAAAGACACGCCGAAAACCCTTGCGCCGGCACGGCTGCGGGCCTATGGCGCTTCGAGGGCCCGCGCCCTAGAGTCCCGAACACATCTCATGTTTCTGGGAGGGCGACTGTGACGACCGCGCCGATGCCCGCGTTCCCCGCCGGCTTCCGCTGGGGGGTCTCCACCTCCGCGTACCAGATCGAGGGTGGCGCCGACGCCGACGGACGCGGGCCGTCCATCTGGGACACCTTCGCGTACACCCCCGGGCGGATCGTCGACGGCAGCACCGGCGACGTGGCCTGCGACCACTACCACCGGCACGGCGAGGACGTCGCGCTGATGGCCGGGCTGGGCGTCTCGGCGTACCGGTTCTCGATCGCCTGGCCCCGGGTGCAGCCCGGCGGGACCGGGGCGGCCAACCCGGCCGGCCTCGACTTCTACGACCGGCTCGTCGACGACCTGCTCACCGCCGGCATCGACCCGGTGGCCACCCTCTTCCACTGGGACCTGCCGCAGCCGCTGGAGGACGCCGGCGGCTGGCTGAACCGGGACACCGCGCACCGCTTCGCCGAGTACGCCGACCTGGTCGCCGCCCGCCTCGGCGACCGGGTGAAGCTCTGGATCACCCTGAACGAGCCGTTCATCCACATGAGCCTCGGCCACGGCACGGGAATACACGCGCCGGGCCGGTTCCTGCTCTTCGACGCCCTGCCGGTCGCCCACCACCAACTGCTCGGGCACGGCCTGGCGGTCGCCGCGCTACGCGCCCGCAGCACCAGTCCGGTCGCCATCGCCAACAACTACTCGCCGGTGCGGCTGCTCGGCGGCACCGACGCCGACCGGGCCGCCGGGGCGGTGTACGACGCGCTGCACAACCGGCTCTTCACCGACCCGCTGCTCGGCCGGGGCTACCCGCCCGGCTTCGAGGACGCCCCGGTGCGCGACGGGGACCTGGACATCATCGCCGCGCCGATCGACGTGCTCGGGGTGAACTACTACAACCCGACCGGGATCCGCGCGCCGGAGGAGGGCGCGCCGCTGCCGTTCGAGATGGTGCCGCTGGAGGGCTACCCGAGGACCGGCTTCGACTGGCCGGTGGTCCCGGAGGGGCTGCGCGAACTGCTCACCTGGCTGCACGACACCTACGGCGAGGCGCTGCCGGAGATCCAGCTCACCGAGAGCGGCTGCGCCTACGACGACGTACCCGACGCCGACGGCCGGGTGCACGACCCGGAGCGGATCGCGTACCTCGACGGGCACCTGCGGGCGGTCCGGGCGGCGATCGACGACGGCGTCGACGTGACCGGGTACTTCGTCTGGTCGCTGCTGGACAACTGGGAGTGGGCGGAGGGTTTCACCAAGCGCTTCGGCCTGGTGCACGTCGACTTCGACACCCAGGTCCGCACGCCCAAGTCCTCGTACGCCTGGTACCGGGACCAGGTCGTCCGGCGATGACCACGATCGACCCGACGCCGACCTCGCTGCCGGCGGCGCTCGCCGAGCCGATGGTGCCGGTCCGGCGGAGCTGGATCGCGCTGATCTTCGCGGCCAACCTCGGCGTCTGGATGGCCTTCTTCACCCCGATCCAGGTGCTGCTGCCGCAGCAGGTCGAGCGGATCGCCCCGCTCGACAAGGAGGCCATGCTGGCCGTCGTCACCGGGATCGGCGCGCTCGCGGCGGTGCTCGTCAACCCGCTCGCCGGGGCGCTGTCGGACCGTACCTGCCTGCGGATCGGCGGGCGCGAGTTCGGCCGCCGGCACGTCTGGACGGCGGGCGGCGCGGTGCTCGGCGCGCTCGCCCTGGTGCTGCTGGCCCGGCAGGACACCATCGCCGGGGTGACGGTGGGCTGGGTGGCCGCGCAGGTGTGCTTCAACGCGATGCTGGCCAGCCTGACCGCGGCCATCCCCGACCGGGTGCCGGTCGCCCAGCGCGGCGGCGTCTCCGGCTGGGTGGGCATCCCGCAGGCCCTCGGCCTGGTGGTCGGCGCGGTGCTGGTCACCGCCGTCGTCAGCGGCACCACCGCCGGGTACGCGGCCATCGCGGTGGCCGTGCTGCTGCTCTCGCTGCCGTTCGCGCTGCTCACCGCCGACGACCCGCTGCCCCGGGCGCACCGCCCGGCGCTGCGCTGGCGGGCGCTGGCCGCCTCGATGTGGATCAGCCCGCGCCGGCACCCGGACTTCGCCTGGGCCTGGATCACCCGGTTCCTGGTCCAGATCGGCAACGCGCTCGGCACCCTCTACCTGCTGTACTTCCTCACCGACGGGGTGCGCCACCCCGACCCCGAGGGCGCGCTGCTGGTGCTGATCCTGCTCTACACCGTCGGGATGATGCTGACCGCGGTGGTCGCCGGCCGGCTCTCCGACCGCTCCGGCCGGCGCAAGGTCTTCGTGATCACCTCCGGGGTGATCATGGCGGTGGCGGCGCTGCTGCTCGCCGTCGCGCCGGTCTGGTCGATGGCGGTGGCCGCCGCGCTGCTGCTCGGCGCCGGCTACGGCGTCTACCTGTCGGTCGACGCCGCGCTGATCACCGAGGTGCTGCCCCGCGCCACCGACCGGGCCAAGGACCTCGGGGTGATCAACATCGCAAACTCCGCCCCGCAGGTGCTCGGCCCGGCCATCTCCGCCCCGATCGTGGTCCACCTCGGCGGCTACCCCACCCTCTACGCCGTGACGGCCGCCGTCACCCTCCTCGGCAGCGCCCTCGTCCTCAAGATCCGCGCCGTCCGCTGACCCCACCCACCCCCACTGCCCGCACTTTCTGGGAAAGAGTGCTCATTCGGCGTCGAATGGCCACGCTTTCCGGGAAAGTGCGTGGATCTTGGGGGCTGCGGCTCGGGACCCCTGGGGGAATGGGGTCGCGGGCGGCCGTAGGCTGGAGGACGTGACGGTACGTGTGCGCTTCGCCCCTTCCCCGACCGGTATGTTCCACGTCGGCGGCGCCCGCTCGGCGCTGCAGAACTGGATCTACGCCAAGCAGCAGGGCGGGGTCTTCGTGCTGCGCATCGAGGACACCGACGCGGCGCGCAACAAGCCCGAGTGGACCGAGGGCATCCTGTCCGCGCTGGAGTGGATCGGCATCGCCCGCGGCAGCTACGAGGGGCCGTACTTCCAGTCGCAGTACGCCGCCGAGCACCGCGCCGCCGCCCAGCGGCTCCACGAGGCCGGCCGGGCGTACTACTGCGACTGCACCCGCGAGGACGTGCAGGCCCGCACCGGCTCGCAGTACCAGGGCTACGACGGCTTCTGCCGGGACCGGGGCCTGGAGCCCGGCCCGGGGCGTGCGCTGCGCTTCCGCACCCCGGACGAGGGCGAGACCGTGGTGGTCGACCTGATCCGCGGCGAGCCGACCTTCGAGAACAAGCTGATCGAGGACTTCGTCATCGCCCGCGCCGACGGTTCGGCGGTCTTCCTGCTGGCCAACGTGGTCGACGACATGACCATGGGGATCACCCACGTGGTCCGGGCCGAGGAGCACCTGCCCAACACCCCCAAGCAGCAGCTGCTCTGGGACGCCCTCGGGGTGAAGCCGCCGGTCTGGGCCCACGTCCCCGTGGTGGTCAACGAGAAGCGGCAGAAGCTCTCCAAGCGCCGCGACAAGGTCGCCCTGGAGGCGTACCGGGACGAGGGCTACCTCGCCGACGCCATGCGCAACTATCTGATGCTGCTCGGCTGGGCGCCGTCGGGTGACCGGGAGATCGTGCCCTGGTCGGTGATCGAGGAGGAGTTCCGGCTGGAGGAGGTGAACGCCTCCAGCGCCTTCTTCGACGAGAAGAAGCTGCGCGCGTTCAACGGCGAGTACATCCGCGCCCTGCCGGTCGACGAGTTCGTGGCCGCCTGCCAGCCGTGGCTGACCGGCACCGAGACGATCGCCCCGCCGCCGTGGCAGCCGGCCGAGTTCGACGCCGAGGCGTTCGCGGCGGTGGCGCCGCTGGCCCAGACCCGGATCGCGGTGCTCAGCGAGATCGTGCCGAACGTCGACTTCCTCTTCCTGGCCGACCCGCTGATCGACGAGGCCGCCTGGGCCAAGGCGATGAAGGAGGGCGCAGCCGACCTGCTGGACGCGGCGATCGCCGCGTACGAGGCGCTGGAGTCGTGGGACGCCGAGTCGCTGAAGGCGACCCTGGAGGCGGTGGGCGCCGAGCGCGGCCTGAAGCTGGGCAAGGCGCAGGCGCCGGTCCGGGTCGCGGTCACCGGCCGCACCGTCGGGCTGCCGCTGTTCGAGTCGCTGGAGGTGCTCGGCCGGGAGCGCACCCTGGCCCGGCTGCGCGCCGCCCGGGTCCGCCTGGTCTGAGACGTACCCGCGAAGGGCCGCCGGTTCCCCGGCGGGCCCTTCGTCGTAGCTGCGTCGGACCCGGTGACCGACCCCGGCCACGCCGGTACGGCGTCGACCCCCGGCCGGAGACCGTGCGGGACCGGTCAGGAGCGGGTGGCGCGACGGCGCAGCA
>NZ_JAEVHN010000251.1:0-8216 GCF_016803375.1 Micromonospora sp. 4G55 | reverse complement strand
GTCCTTGACGAGGAATCCGGCCGCGCCGGCGCGCAGCGCGTTGAAGACGTATTCGTCCAAGCCGTAGTTGGTCAGGATGACGACGTGCACCCGGGCGAGCCTCCCCTTTCCTGCCGCCCCGGTGATCATGAAGTTATTGCAGCGACACGCCGGCCGGACTGACAACAACTCCATGGTCAACGGGGTGGGAACCGGGGGTGGAGATGGGGAAGGGGGCACGCCGGTGTGTCGGCGTGCCCCCCTTCGGGTGGTGCTGGTGGATCACATGCTGGCGATGTCGCCCTGCTTGGCGCGGACGCCTCGGCGGCCTCCTTCAGGCTGGCCAGCTCGTCGGCGTCCAGGTCGGTCTCGACGACCCGCTTGACGCCCTCGGCGCCGATCTCGGCCTCGACGCCCAGGTAGACGCCGGAGATGCCGTACTCGCCGTCGACCCAGGCGCAGACCGGCATGACGTCGCCGGAGTCCTCCGCGACGGCCTTGGCCATCCGGGCGGCGGCGGCCGACGGGGCGTAGTACGCCGAGCCGGTCTTCAGCAGCGCCACGACCTCGGCGCCACCGTTGCGGGTCTTGACGACCAGCTCCTCGATCTGCTCGGCCGGCATCGCGTCGCGCAGCGGCTTGCCGTTCACCGTGCTCTTCGACGGCACCGGGACCATGGTGTCGCCGTGCGAGCCGAGGGTCAGGGTCCTGACCGACTTCACCGGCACCTGGAGGGCCTCGGCGACGAAGTTGGTGAACCGGGCGGTGTCGAGCATGCCGGCCTGACCGAGCACCCGGTTCTTCGGGAACTGGGTGGCGAGCTGGGCCAGCGCGGTCATCTCGTCCAGCGGGTTTGAGACCACGATGACGACCGCGTTCGGGGCGTACTTGGCGACGTTCTCGGCCACCTGGCGGACGATCTTGGCGTTCGTCTCCAGCAGGTCCATCCGGCTCATGCCCGGCTTGCGCGGGAGGCCGGCGGTGATGACGACGACGTCCGAGCCCTCGATGGCCTCGTAGCCCTCGCCGTTCGGGCCGGTGGTGACGCCGACGACCTTGGTCTCGAAGCCCTCGATCGCGCGGGACTGGTTGAGGTCCAGCGCGAGACCCGCCGGCTTGCCCTCCACGATGTCGGTGATCACGACGGTGTCGAAGACGTCGTACTCGGCCAGGCGCTGTGCGGTGGTGGAGCCGTAGAAGCCGGCCCCGACGACAGTGACCTTCTTACCCATGGTCGTCCCACTCCCTGCTACCAGTCGGTTTTCCGGACCGTATCAGCCATCCTGGCACCGATCCGGGTAGGGGCGGACGGTTATGACACCGATGGCCGTGCTCAGCCCCGCTCGGCCCGTTCCACCACGTTGGTGAGCAGCATGGCGCGGGTCATCGGCCCGACACCGCCGGGCATCGGGACCACCTTGCCGGCCGCCTCGGCCACCTCCGGGTCCACGTCTCCGGTGTACCGGCCCTTGCCGTCCGCGCCGATCACGCGGGTGATGCCGACGTCGACCACGGTCGCGCCCGGGGTGATCATGTCGGCGGTGAGCAGCCCGGGTACGCCCGCCGCGACGATCACGATCTCGGCGGCGCGGGTGTGCGAGGCGAGGTCGAGGGTGCCGGTGTGGCACAGCGTCACGGTGGCGTTCTCGCTGCGCCGGGTGAGCAGCAGGCCCAGCGGGCGGCCGACGGTGTTGCCCCGGCCGACCACGGCGACCGTCGCGCCGCGCAGCGGTACGTCGTGCCGGCGGAACAGCTCGACGATGCCGCGCGGGGTACAGGGCAGCGGGGCGTCGTAGCCGAGCACCAGTCGGCCGAGGTTGACCGGGTGCAGGCCGTCGGCGTCCTTGTCCGGGTCGATCATCTCCAGCGCGCGCTGGGTGTCCAGGTGGGCCGGGAGCGGCAGCTGGACGATGTAGCCGTGACAGGCCGGGTCGGCGTTGAGCTCGGCGAGGACCGCGTCGACCTGCTGCTGGGTGGCGTCGGCGGGCAGCTCGCGGCGGATGGAGGCGATCCCGACCTCGGCGCAGTCCCGGTGCTTGCCGTTGACGTACGCCTGGGAGCCCGGGTCGGCCCCGACCAGGACGGTGCCGAGGCCCGGGGTGATGCCGCGCTCCGCGAGCGCCTTGACCCGCGTCCGCAGCTCGTCCTTGATCTCCGCCGCGGTCGCCTTGCCGTCCAGGATCGTCGCCGTCACGTCCAGATCGTCTCACGGCGACGGCCGCAGGTTGGGACGACGACCAACCGTGACTTTCTGTTACGTGGCTTTCATCACTCAGAGTGACCGTGTGTGGAGTCGACCACACCCCGGGACGGACGGCCAATCATGAACGGGCACAGAGCGGACGGCGGGCCGGCAACCACGCACGGCTATCCGGAGCGCGCCACGGGCGCGGAACGCCAGCCTCGAAACCGACATTGAGCAGCGGCCTCACGCATCGCTCTTAGCAGAGGGGCGGAAGGGCGACAAGACCGGGACCGCCTTTCCGTTATTGGTTCGCAACGCTCTCGTTGCCGAACAGCCCGCCGCGACCTACCGTTGCCCAACGTTGCGCAGCGTTACCCAGCGCCGGGCCAGACTGCGCAGCGTGAGGAGATGAGGAGACTCAATGCGAGTTCGTAGGCTTGCCGCCTGGACCGCTCTCCCGCTCGCGGTGACGCTTGGCCTGGTGGCCTGCGGCTCGGGCGGCGACGGCGGATCAGGGCAGAGCGACCCCAACGCGGCCGTGCGGATCGAGATCGCCGAGCCGCAGCACCTGGTGCCCACCAACACCAACGAGACCAGTGGTTCGCAGGTGCTCGCCGCCCTGTTCAGCCCGCTGGTCGACTATGACGAGGCCAACAAGCCGTACGAGGTGGCGGCCGAGTCGGTGACGTCGTCGGACAACAAGGTCTGGACGATCAAGCTGAAGGACGGCTACACCTTCCACAACGGCGAGAAGGTCACGGCCGAGAACTACATCGACGCCTGGAACTACGGCGCGTACGCCCCCAACGGCCAGAACTCGAGCTACTTCTTCGAGAAGGTCGCCGGCTACGAGGACCTGCAGGGCGAGAAGCCGGCCGCGAAGACGCTGTCCGGGCTGAAGAAGGTCGACGACCTCACCTTCACCGTGACGCTGACCGAGCCGTACAGCGAGTTCAAGACGATGCTCGGCTACACGGCCTTCTACCCGCTGCCGAAGGCGGCCTTCTCCGCCCCGGGCGTGCTGGCCGAGGGCTACGAGCAGGCGCCGATCGGTCAGGGCCCGTTCAAGATCAAGGGCAGCTGGCAGCACGACGCCAAGGTCGAGGTCGAGAAGTACGACGCCTTCCCCGGCCAGAAGCCGAAGGTGGCCGGCGTCGAGTTCCGGATCTACCAGCAGCCGACCGCGGCCTACGCGGACGTGCTCTCGGACAACCTGGACGTCATCAAGACCATCCCGACCGAGAGCCTGTCGACGGCCGCCACCGACCTCGGTGACCGGTTCGAGCAGAGCCCGGCCTCGTCGCTGCAGGTGCTGGCGTTCCCGACGTTCCAGAAGGAATTCAGCAAGCCCGAGGTCCGCAAGGCGATCTCCATGGCGATCGACCGGGACGAGATCACCAAGTCGATCTTCAAGGACTCGCAGCAGCCGGCCCGTTCCTTCGTCTCGCCGGTCGTGGCCGGCTACCGGGAGAACACCATCGGCGCGGCGGGCGAGTTCGACCCGGCCAAGGCCAAGGCGATGTACCAGGCCGCGGGTGGCCCGTCCAAGATCGAGCTGTCGTACAACGGCGACGGCGGCCACAAGGACTGGATCGACGCGACCTGCAACCAGCTCAAGGCCAACCTGGGCGTGGAGTGCGTCGGCACCGCCGAGCCCAAGTTCGCGGACCTGCTGACCAAGCTCAAGGCGAAGCAGCCGGTCGGCCTGTTCCGGATGGGCTGGGTCATGGACTACCCGTCCATGGAGAACTACCTGGGCCCGCTGTACAGCACCAACGGTTCCTCGAACTACTACGGCTACAGCAACCCCGAGTTCGACAAGCTGCTGGCCGAGGGCGCCAAGGCGCCGAACGAGGAAGAGGCGATCAAGAAGTACCAGGCGGCGGAGGACCTCCTGGCCGAGGACCTGCCGGTGATCCCGCTGCGGTACGGCCAGAACAACTTCGGACACTCGACCAAGGTCAAGAACGTGGAGATGGATCTCTTCGACCGGGTCGACCTGCTGAAGATCGAGGCCGTCAAGTAACAGCGCTGGTGGGGTCGGGTCACCGCGAGGTGGCCCGACCCGACCCGCCACGTCCTTCGCCCCTTTTCAGAGAGACTTCACAGTATGTTCCGCTTTATCCTGCGGCGACTGCTCCAGATGGTCCTCGCCTTCTTCGGAACCACGCTGATCGTCTACGCACTGATGTTCGCCGGTCAGGGCGACCCGATCCAGGCGCTCGCCGGCGAGCGCCCGGTCACCGCCGCCCAGCGGGCATACCTGACGGAAAAGTTCCACCTCGACCAGACCGGGGTGGGCGGCTTCTTCTACCGCTACTTCGACTACATCAAGAACCTGCTCCAGGGTGACCTCGGGCAGTCGCTGACCGGCCGCCAGATCGGCGACATCCTCGCCGCCGCCTGGCCGGTGACCGTCAAGCTGGCGCTCATCGCGATGGCCGTGACGATCCTGTTCGGGGTCACCGCGGGCGTGCTCGCCGGCATCCGCCGGGCCAGCATCTTCGACAACTCGACGCTGGTGCTGACCCTGCTGGTGCTCGGCATCCCGACCATCGTGCTGGCCCCGCTGGCGCAGTACCTGCTCGGCGTCAAGTGGCAGCTCTTCCCGCCCACCGCCGGCTCTGAGCCCGACCTGTACGCGCTGCTGCTCCCCGGCATCGTGCTCGGCTCGCTCTCGCTGGCCACCGCGCTGCGGCTGACCCGGACCTCGGTGGCGGAGAACCTGCGCGCCGACTACGTCCGGACGGCCCGCTCGAAGGGCCTGGTCAAGCGGCGGATCGTCAGCGTGCACGTGCTGCGCAACTCGCTCATCCCGGTGATCACCTTCCTCGGCGTCGAGCTGGGCAACCTGATGAGCGGCGCGATCATCACCGAGGGCGTGTTCAACATCCCCGGCGTCGGCTTCAACCTCTTCCGGGGCATCCGCACCGAGGACGGCCCGCTGGTGGTGGGCATCGTCAGCGTGCTCGTCGTGGTCTACCTCCTGTCCAACCTGGTGGTGGACGTCCTGTACGCCGTACTCGACCCGAGGATTCGCTATGAGTGACTTCGAGACCGTGGCGGCCACGGAGAACCAGGCCGCGCGGCGGGGCGTGTCCGGCGAGCCCGGAGCGCCCAACCAGATCGGCGCGCCGCAGAAGGCCCGCAGCCTGGCCGGTGACGCCTGGCGCGACCTGCGCCGCAATCCGATCTTCTGGATCAGCCTCGCCCTGGTCGTCGTGATCGCGGCGATGGCCGTCGTACCCTCGCTCTTCACCGCCAACGACCCGCGCGACTGCGTGCTCTCCCGGCAGCACGACGGGCCGTCCGGCGGGGCCATCTTCGGGTACGACTTCCAGGGCTGCGACACGTACGCCCGGGCGGTCTACGGCGCCCGCGCCTCGCTGCTGGTCGGCGCGCTCTCCGCGCTGCTCACCGGCATCATCGCGCTGGTGATCGGCATGCTGGCCGGCTACTTCGGCCGCTGGGTCGACGCGGTGCTCTCCCGCGTGATCGACATCGTGCTCGGCATCCCGCTGCTGCTCGCCGCGATCGTGCTGCTCAAGCGGGTGAGCACCAGCAGCGACAACGTCCGGCTGTTCGCGGTGATCTTCGTGCTGGCGGTGCTCGGCTGGACCACCGCGGCCCGGGTGGTCCGCTCCTCGGTGATCACCGCCAAGGAGCAGGACTACGTGGCGGCGGCCCGGATGCTCGGCGCCGGCAACGGCCGGATCATGTGGCGGCACATCCTGCCGAACGCGCTCGCCCCGGCGATCGTGGTGCTCACCATCGCGCTCGGCTCGTTCATCGCCGCCGAGGCGACGCTGAGCTTCCTCGGCATCGGTCTCAAGGCCCCGACCATCTCGTGGGGCATCGACATCGACGCCGGCCGGGTGCACATGCGCGAGTCGGCGACGCCGCTGGTCGTCCCGTCCGCCTTCCTCGCGCTGACCGTCCTCGCCTTCATCATGCTGGGCGACGCCATCCGCGACGCCTTCGACCCGAAGCTCCGGTGAGAACCTCATGACCCAGTCCGCTGTCCACCCGACGCCGGCCTCCCCCACGCCCGAGGGCGGCCACCTGCTCGACATCCGGGACCTGCACGTCGAGTTCCGGACGAGCGAGGGCGTCGCCAAGGTGATCAACGGCGTCTCCTACCACCTGGACGCCGGCGAGACCCTCGCGGTGCTCGGCGAGTCCGGCTCCGGCAAGTCGGTCACCGCCCAGGCGATCATGGGCATCCTCGACACGCCGCCGGCGGTGATCCGCTCCGGTCAGATCCTCTACCAGGGTCGGGACCTGCTGAAGCAGTCGGAGGAGCAGCGCCGCCAGGTGCGGGGCAAGGAGATCGCGATGATCTTCCAGGACGCCCTCTCCGCCCTGAACCCGGTCTTCCCCGTCGGCTGGCAGATTGGCGAGACGCTGCGCCAGCGCGAGGGGATGTCCAAGGCGGACGCCCGCCGGCGCGCCGTCGAGCTGATGGACCTGGTCCGGATCCCGGCCGCGGCGAAGCGCCTCGGCGACTACCCGCACCAGTTCTCCGGCGGAATGCGGCAGCGCGTCATGATCGCGATGGCGCTCGCCATGAACCCGAAGGTGCTGATCGCCGACGAGCCCACCACCGCGCTGGACGTCACCGTGCAGGCCCAGATCATGGACCTGCTGGCCGACCTGCGCCGGGACCTCAACATGGCGATGATCCTGATCACCCACGACCTCGGCGTGGTCGCCGGCGTCGCGGACCGGATCGCGGTCATGTACGCCGGCCGGATCATCGAGCACGCCGACGTCCGCTCGCTGTACCGGTCGCCCGCCCACCCGTACACCAAGGGTCTGCTGGAGTCGATCCCGCGCATGGACGTGCGCGGCCAGGAGTTGTCGACGATCAAGGGGCTGCCGCCGAACCTGATGCGGATCCCCTCCGGCTGTCCGTTCCACCCCCGGTGCCCGTACGTGCAGCAGGTCTGCGTGGACGTGGTGCCGCACGACCTGGTCCTCGGCGACGGCCGGACCAGCGCGTGCCACTTCGCGCAGGAGGTCCGAGATGACAGCGCCCGCTAGCCCGACCAAGGTCCGCGGCGAGACCATCCTCTCCGTCGACAACCTGGTCAAGCACTTCCCGATCACCCAGGGCGTGCTGTTCCAGAAGCAGACCGGCGCGGTCCGGGCCGTCGACGGGGTGAGCTTCGAGCTGCGCCGGGGCGAGACCCTGGGCATCGTCGGCGAGTCCGGCTGCGGCAAGTCGACGCTGGCCCGACTGCTGATGCGGCTGGAGACGCCCACCTCCGGCGGGGCCACCCTGGAGGGGAAGGACCTGTTCAAGGCCTCCGGGGGCGAGCTGCGCCGGCTGCGGCGCAACATGCAGATGGTGATGCAGGACCCGTACACCTCGCTCAACCCGCGGATGACGGTCGGCGACATCATCGGCGAGCCGTTCGACATCCACCCGGAGGCGGCGCCGAAGGGCAGCAAGCGGCGGCGGGTGCAGGAGCTGCTGGACGTGGTCGGGCTCAACCCGGAGCACGTCAACCGCTACCCGCACCAGTTCTCCGGCGGCCAGCGGCAGCGCATCGGCATCGCCCGGGCGCTCGCCCTGCGGCCCGAGGTGATCGTCTGCGACGAGCCGGTCTCCGCGCTGGACGTGTCCATCCAGGCGCAGGTGATCAACCTGCTGGAGCAGCTCCAGGACGAGTTCGGGCTCTCGTACATCTTCATCGCGCACGACCTGTCGGTGGTCCGGCACATCTCGGACCGGGTCGCGGTGATGTACCTCGGCAAGATCGTGGAGATCGGCACCGAGGACGAGATCTACGAGCGGGCCACCCACCCGTACACCCAGGCGCTGCTCTCGGCGGTGCCGGTGCCGGACCCGGACGTCCGCAACGACCGGACCATCATCCGGCTCACCGGCGACGTGCCGAGCCCGGCCGATCCGCCGTCCGGCTGCCGCTTCCGCACCCGCTGCTGGAAGGCCCAGGAGGTCTGCGCCCGCGAGGAACCCCTGACGGTCTCCCGCGCCCGCCGACCCCCACCCCCTCCGCCTGCCCACTTCGCCCGAACCTCCGCCCCA